>DATFDA010000328.1:0-3634 GCA_035252525.1 Candidatus Angelobacter sp.
ACCTGCGGCCATTCCTGAGATTATCTCCCGATTTCCCCAGCACGCGGCTTCTTTTTGTCACCAAAGTTGGCCTTGACTCCGGCTGCGAAAACGGTTCAGGGCTGCTAAAATCGAAAGCAGACGTCAGGAATGGCTGCTAGAATCCGAGTTTTCAGGTAAGCGGGTTTAGACGTCAAAAGTGAGATCGAGAGCTTGAGCTAAATCTAAGGACCTCAAGCCGTCGACAGACAGTCCTGAGCGGGAGTAATTCAGTGGTAGAATGCCAGCTTCCCAAGCTGGACGTCGCGGGTTCGATCCCCGTCTCCCGCTCCATCAATCCTTTAGTCCCCGCACGTATCAGATGGAGAAAACCTGCGCCCAGATCTCAGCGGGCCATTTTTAGTCCTTTTGTAATGTATAACTGCCTGGTCTTGATGCCGGAACCAGATGCCATCCGGCTGTCAAATCGAGAGTCCAGCCCGGGCCATGGAGATGCGGGCCCTCGGTATCTGCCGGCGCTGCAACCGTTGCCCTGCTGAAATCGGCAGGAACCAGAGCGCCATCCTTCACATCAAGAACACCCCAGGAATCGCTGGCATGAAACGTGGGGTAGACAGTGCCTGCATTGCCAAGCGAAATCAGAGTGCTGGGGTTGAAACTGAACTTGAATGCTTTCGACTTTGGCAGCGTAAGAGTGGGGCCGTCCACCAGGAGTGCGCGATACCGGGCCTTCACTGCCTCCAGCTTAGCGCTGCGGTCAGCTTCTTCCATCTGGATTGCTGCCCACCCATAGAGGTGCGCGCGTTGTTCGGCGGACACTTTCTCCGAGCCCGGCAATGTGGATGCCAATATTTCGCCCAGATCGGAATGCGCGGTAAGCTTTTTCCGCCATTCTGGCTGATGCTGATCGAGCAGAAGCCCGTAGGCGGGGCCGGAGGTATAGGCGAACGCACGCACAAACGTGAAGGTCAAGTCGGGATCACTAAGTTTTGCGATCGCACGCCAGCGAGCAGAATCGCTATCCGGTAACGCAGCGGCGTATCCCGTGTATTCAGGAATTCCTTCAGCTATTTCCAGACTGGACTCCGCTGTGGCTGAGTTGGGGAAACGCTGGCGGCGATGGGCCCGAAACGCCAGCGCATCGCGAATCGCCTGGACTTGTGGCGGCCCGCTCTCCGCGAGCGCAGCAGCCAATGCGCGCCACTCCAGTCTCAGCCAGAGACGGCCTTCAGCAGTATCCAAATGACGATTGGACGAATCTGGCGCATCGAGGTGAAGCTCAGGCTGGATCCGGTGGAACATTTCGTGGCCGAATTCAATTTCCCGGGTTAGCGTGTCTTCAGGCAAGGGCCACCGGAGCATTGTCCAACGTTTCCCACTCCATTCTGTTGGCGTATCCGCAATCATGATGTTGGCCGGCAGTTTACCGGCATAGACGGTTCCATCCCGGTGCAACACACCCTCGGTGTCTGGCTCGTTTGCGACAACAGAACGCGTTTCCGGATCGACCAGAAGCATGGGCCCGTAGAGAGTTCTTCCCCACAGGCGACCGCCGTCTTTATCAGAAACCTTTTGCGCCTCGGCAAAAGCATCTTTGGCTTTTGCCAGATCTATCGGTGACGGCGCTTGCGCGAGTGCTGCCAGGGAGGCAAGCAGCAGAAATGCGATCTGGGCGGGCAATCGAGCCGGCCTGAGAGAGCTGTTTGCGCCAGATATCATTGTTTATTTCCTATCTGCTGTCTGAAAAATAAGGGTTTTGAGACATTCCTCTGGTCCTCTTGCACTTTTGCGAGCGGCAGTTCTTCGGGCGGTGCAGCAATTCCTCTCTAATTTTAGGCGTTTATAGGAGCTCGGAGGGAAAATACGCTGCCGCAATTGCCCGTTCGGCGAGATATGCCAAAAATCGCTGCTATCTGGAACTTCAGGAAGGTATTTGATCCGGACGCTCGGAATGCGCGCGGCGAGGCTATCTCGAACGAATCGCTCATAAAAGCTGATGGGCAGCTTTTAACGTGCGTGGCGGCCCAAAACCGAAAAAGGTTCCGCCACGCAACATTCAGTCGAGTTAATCAACTATGTCCAAAGGTAATTAGAAACTTCTTGAGAAGAGATTAATCGCTCTAATCTCGTCACAAAATAGAGTCGCAAGAGCCGGAAAATTCCAGTCCCTTTACTTTCCGCTCGTCTGGCTGCTGGGTGGCTTCGCTGGAGCAGACAAGCTGGTGTTTCCTTTGGCTTTTCCAGCATTGGAATTGCGAGTGGCTCCGCTTTCGGCCGCTCCTGACATTCCTGGGCCAACGCCCGCAGCACTCAAATCGCTCGGTCCGTACATCGTGCCATCTGCGCGCGAAACCAAGCCTGTGGAACTTGTCTCTCTTGGAGTTCCACCCTTTCCGGGCGCGGCCGCCGTCAGGAATGGAGCAGGGTTCAGGTTCTGTGAAACGGCCGTCTTGCCGCTGCTATAGGGAGTGCTCGCTTGCAGGCTGGTTCCTCCGCTGGAGGCGGCGCTGGTTTCCATTTTTTGATCGCCGCTGGCCACACCCGCGCCTTCAGCGCCCGACGAGGTATTGGCAAACGATGGCATACTTCCTGCCGGCTGCGTAACCCGGTCCTTGTCATTACCGGAACAGCCGATGGCAAACACGATCAGTAACAAAACTAAGAAGCCTGGCAGAGTCTTCATGTCCTCTCCAAAGAATGAAAAGTTGTTGCCGGGATGCAGCGGTGAGAAGCCCGCGCGGGCAACACACCATAATAAATATAAGCCGGCGCTCGTGCACGCTGCTCTTGGCAACGTGAGCAACGCGAGGGTCCGGCCTCTCGAGTTTTCAAAGCTACAAAAGCAAACGTACGGCCGGAAAAGGTCGTCCCGTGCTGTTAGGAATAACGCTTATTCCCCTGCCGATTTGTGTTTGGCTTTCGCGCCTTTTACATCCAGCTCATTCACCACCTGCTGAACATTCGGAACCGTGGCGGCAAGCTTTTCCGCGTCTTCCCGTTGCGCCGTGTTGTCCACGTCACCCTTAAGGGTAAGCACGCCATTCTTCGCATCGTAGCGGATGTGCTGGCTGTCAAGGTGATTGGCAATCAACACTGCCTTGAAATCTTTCTCGATGGCGCTATCAACATTGGAATCAATTTTCCTGGCGGCGCTCTCAACCCCCTCAGGACGAACTCCGATTTCATTTGCCACTACCCATCCGGCAGACGCGGTTTTGGCAACATCCTCGGCGCGTTCCTTATCTTCCTGGGTTTTTACATCCCCATGAAGTGTAACCAACTGTTTGTCGTTATCGGCACTCACCTTAACATCTTTGAATCCGGCATTGCCCAGCGCATGTGACACCTGGTCTTTTACGTCTGGCGTAGCAGCTTTGTTTGTGTTGCAACCGATAACGAAGGCAATCAGCATCGCCGCGGTTGCCAGGACTGGCAGAATCCCCTTTGCACGCATAGAAATCTCCCTCTTGGTTTGATGAAGTGGCGCGTTTCGAGATTAGATGCTGATGCGTGCAAGCAAGAGGGCTTGCTGTGAGCTGGATTGATGAATCGCTGCTGGTTAACGCGTTGTGGCGACTCTGGACAGCGCCATGGATTGAAAAACCTTAGCCCCGTCAGCCGAGCCAAGCAGCGGATCACTGCAGCGGTCAGGGTG
>DATFDA010000329.1:0-6030 GCA_035252525.1 Candidatus Angelobacter sp.
CATTGACGGCCATGATCTCCGCGATGTGACTCTTGAATCACTGCGCGCCCAAATCGGGATTGTTACCCAGGACACCATTCTTTTTAACGATACGGTGCGCAACAACATCGCCTACGGCCAGCCGGACGTGCCGCAGGATGCGGTGATTGAAGCTGCTAAAGCAGCCCTGGCCCATGACTTCATCCAGCGCCTCCCTGATGGCTATGACAGCATGATCGGAGAAAGAGGGCTGCGCCTCTCCGGCGGCGAACGCCAACGCATCGCAATTGCGCGCGCGCTGCTCAAGAATGCTCCCATCCTGATCCTGGACGAAGCTACCTCCGCTCTGGATACCGAATCTGAGGCGCTGGTTCAAGCTGCTTTGCACAACCTGATGACTGGGCGAACTGCATTCGTGATTGCGCACCGCCTGACCACGGTGCGCCACGCTGACCGTATTGTGGTCCTTGAAAACGGGCGCATTGCGGATTCCGGCACGCATGAAGACCTGCTTAGCCGTCTGGGCACATACCGCAAACTTTATGAATTGCAGTTTATGGATTTAGAGCCGAAAATGAGTGATGAAACGGTTCCCGCCCTTCGAACACAGGAGCCGCTAAGCTAAAGTCATCCCCCCATGCCCATGCCCATTCGCTCCATGACCGGCTTTGCGCAGGTGAAGTCCCAGGCAGGCGATAATGTTTCTTTTTCCCTGTCTCTCAAGTCCGTCAACCATCGTTTCCTTGATCCGCAGCTTCGGCTGCCGGCGGAAATGGATGAGCTGGAGATCAAGCTACGCCGTCTGCTCAAGGACCGCCTGGCTCGCGGACATGTGGAAGTCACACTGGTGGTGGAGCACCGGCATGGTGAGGCAGTCGGCTTTAATCGCGAACTTGTTGGCGGTTATGTGGCGGCGTTCCGCAAGGCGGCTGCCGAATTCGGAGCGCCCGGCGAACCTGATCTCAACGCCGCCTTCCGTATGCCCGGTGCGCTGGCTGAAACAGCTTCCCTTGATGGCGACTTCCAGCAAGCCATCCTTGAAAGTGTGGAAAAAGCCATTGAAAAGCTGAACATCATGCGTGAACATGAAGGGCAAGGCATGGAAGCTGAACTACGCAGCCGTCTCAAGAGCCTGGAAGACGCTGCCCGGCAGGTATCGCAGCTCCGTTCCGTGGTTACGCGCGCAGTGATGGAAAAAGTGCGGGCGCGCATGAAAGAGCTTCTGGAGAATGTGAGCGCGGACGAAGACCGCATCCTGCAGGAAGCGGCGCTGCTGGCCGAACGGAGTGACATTCAGGAAGAGCTGGTCCGGTTGCAAACGCATATTGAACACTTCCGCAAGCTGCTGGACGCCGGCGGCGAAGTGGGCAAGAAACTGGATTTTCTCTTGCAGGAGCTGAACCGCGAAGCCAATACTTTGCTTTCTAAGACCACCGGAGTTACCGGAGAGGCCCTCCGCATCACCGAACTGGGATTGCAGATGAAATCAGAAATAGAAAAATGCCGCGAACAGGTGCAGAACCTGGAATGAGCGGAATCATCTTCATTATTTCTGCGCCGTCAGGCTCAGGGAAGTCCACCTTGGTCAACGGGCTCCGGACTTATGTCCCCAATCTGGAATTTTCCGTTTCCTACACCACCCGTCCGCCACGGGGGAGTGAACAGGACGGACACGAATACCATTTCATCTCCCGTGAGCAGTTCGAGGGCATGATCATGCGCGATCAATTCCTGGAATATGCGATGGTGTTTGGCAACTATTACGGAACAGCGAAAACAGTGATTGATGAGGCGGAGCGGCAAGGGCACGACGTGATCCTGGACATCGACGTTCAGGGGGCGCACCAGGTAAAGGAGCGCCTTCCCGAGGCAACAAGCATCTTTGTGTTGCCGCCGAGCCGCGAAGAACTGGAGTCACGGCTGCGCAAACGCAGCATGAGCGAGCATGTTCCGCCACAGGAGATCCAACGCCGCCTGGACGAGGCCCGACGGGAGATTGAGAACTATCCTAAATACGACTATATTCTGGTGAACGACCGGGTAGAGCCATCCGTGGACAAGCTGGTGGCGATTGTGCAGGGTGAGCGCGCCCGCCGTTCAGGGGAAGACCTTTCCCCGCCGGAGAAACAGCACCTAGAAGCATCAGAGAAATGCCTGAAATCAAGGATGGAACAACAAATCAAGAGTATTCTGGATTCCTTCGATGTTTCCACCCCTACAGCTTTACCTACTCGCGAGGTGACAGGACGATGAAGCTCAAAGATGGTTTTGACAGCAACTACCGCTATGTTCTTGTGGCCGCACGGCGCGCGCGGCAGCTCTCCGGCGGTGCACCCGCCCTGGTGGAAACCAATTCCCGCAAAGTGTGCAAGATAGCGCAGCAGGAAATCGACGCGGGTAAAGTACAGTTTGTGAAAGGTGCTGCGAAATCCGAAGTTGCGGAAGCGCCCCCGGAACCGCCGGCCGAATCCAAGTAGCAAACCTTCCAGGAACTGCGATTAGGCCGCAGTTCTGAACCGGATTACAATCTTTGTATGAAGGTCGCTCTTGGTGTCTCTGGCGGAATCGCAGCCTATAAAGCCGCGGAACTGGTGCGGCTGCTGCAGGACCGTGGGCTTCGCGTACAGGTCATCATGACCCGCGCCGCCCAGGAGTTTGTCCGGCCGCTCACCTTTGCCGCGTTGAGCGGAGAAAAAGTCATCACAGATCTATTTGGCGCCGGAGCGGAGGAGCCCAATATCGACTCCGCGGTTGAACACATTGCTGTGGCTCAATCCATTGATGCGCTGGTGGTGGCGCCTGCCACGGCTGACGTTCTGGCCAAATTCGCTCATGGCGAAGCCAATGACTTCCTTACAACTCTCTTCCTGGCAACCACCGCTCCTGTGGTGGTTGCGCCAGCTATGAACGTGAACATGTGGGAGAACGCCGCCACGCAGGCCAACATTGAAGCTCTTGGTAAACGTGGCGTGCGGGTGGTGGACCCTGACAGTGGCTATCTTGCCTGCGGCATGATTGGTCCGGGACGGCTGGCCTCGAACGACAAAATTGTGGAAGCGGTGCTGGCAGCGCTGGGCGCAAAGCCTGATCTGGCGGGCGAGACGGTTTTGATTACTGCCGGAGGCACACGCGAACCCATCGACCCTGTGCGGTACATCGGCAATCGCTCCAGCGGCAAGATGGGTTACGCGCTGGCGGAAGCAGCATTGCGTCGCGGAGCCAAAGTGATCCTGATCAGCGCACCCACGGCGCTGAAACCGCCTTCTGCGGCTGAGTTCGTTCCGGTGCAAACTGCCGCTGAAATGCGGGATGCGGTACTTACGCGGGTTGAGAGCGCGACCATCGTTATTAAAGCTGCTGCAGTAGCGGATTTTACTGTCCGCAATGCATCTGACCAGAAGATCAAGCGCAAAGGGCCGGTGACCCTGGAACTGGAGCCAACTCCTGACATTCTGGCGGAAGTGGGGGCAAAAAAAGGATCTCGCATTGTGATTGGCTTTGCGGCTGAGACCGACAACGGCCTGGAAAATGCGCGCAAGAAGCTGGAAAACAAATCGCTCGATGCCATCGTGCTCAACGATGTGTCACAGCCCGGCATCGGTTTCGATTCAGAACGCAACGCAGTGACAATCCTGACATCGTCGGGCACAGAAAACGTGCCTGAGACCAGCAAGTGGGAAGTGGCGCACCGGGTGCTCGATGCCGTGGTAAAGATCAAGTCTGGGCGCTTTGAAACTGCGACGCGTTGAATTCGAATTATTCGATCTCGTCAAAAATGTAGCGGAGAGATAGAGAGAATCCAGGAAGCAAGTCTGGTTCTTGAAGGACGTTTGGTTCGCGAACCTGCTTTACCTCGGAAGCGGAATGCACCTCCACCAGCCGCAGCTTGGGATAGACGATCCAGACTGTTTGCGATCCAGCGCGAAGATATTGCTGGGTTTTCTTGGCCATGTCTTCTGCGCTGTTGCTTGGCGAAATCACTTCAACAGCAAGAGCCGGCGCGCCCTCTGCAGGTGAACGTTCGACATCAATAGTTCCTAGGTGTTCGTTTGTGATAAATGCAACGTCAGGGTTCCGGATGATATCGGTGGCAAGCCGAAAATCCATTTCCTCAGCTACCACGCCCAGATGATTAGACCTGGCAAACTGAATGAGTTTCTCTGCGATCCGTTGCCGGATCAGGTTGTGCTTTAGAGCTGGAGATGGCTCCATCAACAGTTCGCCTTCATCAAGTTCATAGATTGTGCCCTCCCGCTCGGGCAGCTTCTGGAACTCTTCGAAACTCAGCTTCGTGGTCGTACTCATGATTGACCCTTGTTTTAATATTAGAAGCTGGAATCGGGCAAAATACAACCGGCATCTTTTCCCTGCTGGTCACATCAATTACACTGGCCATTCATGTCCAAACCTCTCGATCCTGCCCTCAAGCAGCAGCTTGCCGCTCGCGTGAACTTTTACCGTGAGATGGGCATTTACGATTTTTATCGCCGGCCGGTTGACGAGTCATTGCAAATAGAAATCGCCACAGCGCCTGAAGCCATGCCGCCAAAATCACTCACCGTATCGCAACCTCCTGAAGCTCTGCCGATCATTCACGACAAGCCCGCTGCACTCAAGGCGATTCGCGCGGACATCGGCGACTGCACTCGCTGCCGTCTGCACAAAGGCCGGACCAACCTGGTGTTTGGGGTGGGAAACCCGGATGCGGATCTGATGTTTGTGGGTGAAGGGCCGGGTGCGGATGAGGACGCGCAGGGAGAACCGTTCGTTGGCCGCGCCGGACAGCTTCTGAACAATATGATCAACGCCATGGGGCTGAAGCGTGACCATGTGTATATCGCCAACGTGGTAAAGTGCCGTCCGCCGGGCAATCGCACCCCGGAAAAAGACGAGTGCGACATCTGCTCGCCTTTTCTGCTGCGGCAGATTGAGGTGATCAAGCCCAAAGTCATCGTCGCCCTTGGCGCGGTGGCGGCCAAAAATCTGCTGGCCGTGAATGACAGCATGGCCAACCTGCGCGGCCGCTGGTATGATTTCCGCGGAGCGCGTCTGGCCGTAACCTACCATCCGGCTTATCTGCTGCGGGATCCGCGACAAAAGAAAGAAGCGTGGAAGGACCTGCAGATGGTGATGAAGTACCTGGGGCTCACTCCGCCGGCAAAAGCTCCAGCGGAGTAATCCTAGCCTTCAAGCAGCCTGGGCGCTGGCCAGAATCTTCCTGATTTGCCCCATGTGGTTCAAGTCATGACCGGCCACCAGGACGACCAGGTCGCGCAGTGTCTCGCGCCCGCGTTCCGAGTGCATTCCATATTTATTCCACGAGCTTTCCGGCAGTCCTTTCAGGTAGCGCAGGTTTATTTCGCGCAGCGCCAGAAATGTTTTCAGGCTGTTTTCAATATTTGCCGCACGATAATTTCCTGCCACAGCCCAGCGGTCCTGGTCATAGCCAATGATCGCAACGCCGTCCTCACCGCCGGCAATGGCCCGAACACGGTAAGCTGAGACCAACTCAGTATCGGCGAGGTGCGCAACGATTTCAGAGATAGACCACTTGCCCGGCTCAGGCGATTTTTTGACAACAGGTTCAGGAAGGTTCCTGACCAGGCTGGTAAGCTCGGCTATTGTCTCCTGCATGGATTCCAGCGGATCGCGGCTTCCCAGGTATCCACGCAGGCGCTGGGCGTATTCGGCAAAAGTTTCCGCCATTGTTCGGCTTCCTCCATGCTCCCCAGACTAATCGTGGCAAGAGCACCGTGGCAAGCTCCGGCGCTCTCGCTTTCACAGAGGATTGTTTACCTGCTAACGAAAGTTAGGCTCGGGCGTGCAGTCGCCATCGTAAGAATGGGTTGACGTTTTAAAGGTGCAGAGCCCCGTGTTGATGCCGCCGATGACCGGCTGTGCCACACGACTCTATCAGTCCCCGTTCACAAGTGAAGAAGAGGCTGGTAAGGTGAGAGTGCGATCTTGACTCAACTGCCCATGCCCACCTATTGCGACGTTGCATTGCCGGTCCCTCTGGACATGGTTTTTACCTATCGGATCGGCGATCGC
>DATFDA010000330.1:0-8916 GCA_035252525.1 Candidatus Angelobacter sp.
TGATCAGAGAATGCTTCTCAACAACATTCTTACAGTGGAAGAAAGCCTGAAGCCGCTGGAGAATGAATTCCTGAAGCGCGGAATCGGGGCCGTGACTTTTGACGCAGGTATTACTCTCACCGCTTTTCGTGAGGCAATCGCCTGCATCGGCGCCAACCCGAAGGTGATTGAAGAAAACGGCGGCCTGCTTCCTTTTCTTGAGCAGAGAAACCTGGAATTTGTGCGTATTTTTCCGGCCTCCAAAACGGAAAAACGCAATGAAGAGGGCGACACCATTCTTGAAATGGGTTCCGAAGAATTTCTGATCTCAAAAGCTCTCACTGAAATCAATGGAGGTTTCTCCCAGGGAATTGACGCGGTATTGAGCCATATGGAAGCCGCTGCAAACGGCGGAGGCCCTGGAGACGGCTCCGGGTTTGGCGCTGGCACGGGTTTTGGCGGGATAGGAAATGGCTTCGGCACCGGAAATGGCGCGCCTGGCGGTGCGCTCGCGGGCGGCGGTTATGGCCCCAGAACGGGAATTATCGCGCCTGGTCATGGCTCCAGCCTGCAAGTGAGCGATTTGCAGCGCATGGCGGAGCAGAAGTTTGAAGCCTTTCTCAAAAACCCTGAGCAGGACCCGCAGACCGCTTATGTGGAACTCGCCAAGATGTTGCAAACCGCCCGTCCTGACGCTGTATTGAACAATCTGCTCAACGACGGCAACGACGGAAACAGCCCAAGAAATCAGGACCTTACTGCTGAGGTATTTGAAGATTCGGCCCTGCGCTGGGCCATGAAGAAGCTGGCGGCCGTGCCCGCCGGTGACGACGCCATGATCGTGGAAGAACAAATCTTTCGCGTACTTATGCGCAGCTTGCACGCGACCCATGCCGCCACACGGCTGGCGAAAAAGCTTTCAGAAATGGCCAGGGAGTACGCGCTGCCGCCGCAGGCACTTGCCCGGATTGAGGCTGAAGTCCGCTGGCTCACACTGACTCCTCACCAAAAGCTCTGTGAACTGCTTGCTGTCACGCATTTCAGCTCATCTGAATTTCGGCGCTGTCTGGAACTCATCAAGGAATTTATCCGCCAGAATGAACCGGAACAGGCCATGGCGCTGGGTCTGCAGTACTTCTCAATCTTTGACAATCCGCTCGAACTGGAGTTGCACGAGGTTGCGCGCGTGCCTGAGCTGCTGCGCGCCCTTGCCGGAACCCAGGGCGAATTCTGGCAGGCCGTGACGGACTGGCTGACCGGAGCACTGGCCAGCCGCAAAGTGAATCTCATGCTGCATTTCCAGATCGTCAACGGTTTGGCGACTCTGGCCAGAATCGCAGCCACCTACGAGCACTTTGGGTTGGTCCAGAAGATCGGTCTGGCCCTGGATGCAAGCACCGCAACCGATCCGGCGGCACACCAGAAATGCTGTTCCACCGCTGTCATCTCATTGCTGCCTCCTTCCGCCGTGGACCGCATCACCGAAATCTTCTTCGAAAGACGAAACGATTCAAGCTGGACGAAGCTGGCCGCCAACGTTCTGCGCTGGGCCGGTCCGGATGCCATCGAAAGGATCTTTATCGCTCTTGATAACGAAGTAGTCGCCGCAAACCGCCTGGCGCTGATCCGGTTGCTTGCGCGCCTCGGCCCCTCCGCTCTCGCGCCGACGCGAAACAGGCTACAACGCAAGGAGTGGTACGTGGTGCGCAACGCTTGCAAGATCATGGGCGAGTTGAAGGACCCCGAGCTCTTGCAGCACATCCGGCCGGTATTCGAAAACAAAGATGAGCGCGTGCAGAAGGCAGCTTTGCAGGCGGTTATTGATTCCCATTTACCCGGTGTCGCGTCCACCCTGGCGGTGGTTCTGCCGCAGCTCTCTCCCGTCCTCCTGGAAGAGGCGCTTTATGAACTGATGTTCCTGGCTGATCCGGAGAGCCTGCCCGCGCTGGAACGCTGTTTCTCGTCGCCTGTGCCGGCCGCACTGCTTTGGCGGGTGGTGAGTGTAGTGGCTGCCATTCAGACTACGGAAGCTGACAATCTGCTGACGGGGGTTATGAATAATCCAGCTCTGCCTCAGAATGTCTGCGCCGCAGCCAAGCGCGCCATGGAAAAGCGTCCATTTGCCAGAACGCCGAAACCAGCGCAAAAGAACCCTGCTGATCCTGGATTGGTGACACAGGACTTAGGCTACGCCGGCGCATAGCTCGCGGCTTACCGCTTGCAGCCGTACCGCTGCACCTTTATAGGCCGCGCAATGCGGGAGCTACCGGCTGCCGTGCCGCGCGGATTGCGGGAAAGATTCCGCCCAGCACTCCCATCACCAGTGCAAAAATAATCCCTCCCAGCAGGAGCGGAGGCGTGATCTTGAATGCGAAGGCCAGGTGAGAGAAGGTCTGCCAGTTCATGGCTCCGGTGGTGAGCCCGTTCAGCGGAAGCACGGCAATGCAGCCCAATGCGCCTCCGATAAAGGAGATGACTAACGCCTCAATGGTGAAAGAAAAGACCACGCTTCCCGAGCCAAAGCCGAGCGCGCGCAACGTGGCGATTTCACGTGAACGCTCCGCCACCGCGGAATACATTGTGTTCAAGGCGCCAAAAATCGCCCCGATGCCCATGATGGCCGCCACGATTCCGCCGAGCGTTGTGATCAATGTGGTCAGCGTGCGAGATTGCTTGTCGTAGTATTCCACTTCGCGGCTCACATCCACTGTCAGTTGTGGATTAGAGACCAGCGCGTCCTTGAATTCCTTCAGCGCGTCGGCGGAAGTCAAGTGAACCGTGACGGATTGGAAAATGTTTTCGGGACGGTGATAGATCTGGTTGAGCACACGAGCATCACACCAGACTTCCGAGTCGAAGGCCGATCCTCCGGCATCGAAGACGCCCACCACGGTCCAGGTGCCTCCGCCAAAATTCACGCGGCTCCCCATCGTCAGCCCGGAATATGTATTCACAGCGTTGTGGCCCACAATCAATTCGGCCACGCCCGGATGGAAGAATCGCCCCTGCACCATTTTGACCTGACGCCGGACTTCGAGGCTCTTTTCTGAGACGCCGCGAATTTGCACGTTGGCGTCCGTCCCTGTCGATCGCAGGGGAAACGGGGCTATCACCACAGTCTCTGCCGTCACAAGTGGACCATTTGCACCGCGTGCAACACCGGGTGCATCTTCCAGGATTTTGATCTGATCAAGCGAAACGCTGCTGTCCATCTCTGAAGTTGATCCTGCCCGGCGGACCATCGCGTTGTCGGGCGATCCCGAAGAAACCAGCGTGGCTTTGAAGCCGTGCGCGAGTGAGAGCATGGCCACGAACACGCCAACCGTTCCGGCAATTCCCAGAACGGCCACCACTGCGGACGTCCAGCGCTGCCGCACACTGCGCAAATTGTAGACAACCGGAATAGCCATCTCACACCCTCCGCAATGCGTTTACAACGCGCAGCCGCATCGCTCCGACAGCGGGAAGGATCCCGCTGGCGATGCCCACCAGCAAAGCTGCGATTAGACCGGTCAGCATGGCTTTTGTTGGCAGATAGAAGACCGGCAGCATGCCGTGTGTAGGATCTCCCAGCAGAGTCAACCCTTTGGCGCACAACAATCCAAAGCCGCCGCCGATAAGGGCAATAACAAGTGACTCCAGGAGCACCAGGAAAAGAACGAATCTGTCTGAGTAACCAATGGCCTTCAAAACCGCCAGTTCGCCTGTGCGCTCGCGCACAGCAATAGCCATTGTGTTTCCAGTAACCAGCAAGAGAGTAAAGAATACAACTGCACCGATGGTGAGGATGAGAAACTCAATATTGCCAAACTGTTTCACCCACCCCGCCGCGAACGCCTTCTCCGTATCGGTGTGAGTTTCGTAAGGCGAGTTCGCGAACTCGGCATCAATGGTCCTGGCTACTCGCAGGGAATCGTCAGGATTGTCGACTCTCACGGTGTACCAGCCAATGTTGCCCTTCAACCGGTCCGGCACTTTTTCCTCGAAGAGGTCCCACTGAAACCAGAACTGCGATTCATCGTCAGCCTGTCTGCTGCCGTGATAGATGCCGTCCAGGTTGAACTCCCAGACGCCGGGAAGGAATGTTCCCTTGATCGGAATGCGGTCGCCTACTTTCCAACCAAATCTCTTTGCGGTCGCGGCTCCTGCAATTGCTCCCTGCCTGTCTTTGACGAAGTTGTTCCATTCTTCGTCCGATAACTTGAATTCCGGATACATCTGTCGCCAGGTGGAAACATCAACGGCAAACTGGGGGAAGAAATTTCTCTCATCCTGGTACACACCACCAAACCAGTTGGCGTGCGTAATCCCTTTCACGCCGGGCATGCGGCTTATCTTGTCCATGTAGGAAAGCGGCAGGGGCTGGATGATGGAAACTCGATTGATGACAACCAGGCGATCAGCGCCTGCAATCTCCACACCTCCGCTAAATGCTGTTTTGACAACAGCAAGGAAGCCAAAGAGCATCAGGGCAACCGCGAACGAGCCGATCGTGAGCGTCAGCCGCAGCTTCTTGCGAAACAAGTTGGCAAACATCAGCCCGCCGAACTTCATCGCGCGCCTCCGGAGAAAGCTTCCAATTTCCCTGCCTCTACCAGGACACCCTTGTCGAGGTGGAGCGTAACATCAGCCCGCTCCGCCACGACGGGATCGTGCGTTACCATGAGCACCGTTTTCTTATATTGCTTCACCAGCGTAAGCAGCAGCCCCATGATTTCATCTGCGCTCTTGCGGTCCAGGTCGCCGGTAGGCTCGTCGCAGAGCAGGAACGTTGGATCAGACACAATGGCGCGAGCAATGGTCACGCGCTGTTCCTGTCCGCCTGAGAGTTGCCGGGGGAAGTGGTGCATGCGGTCTGCCAAGCCCACCACACCGAGAGCGGTTTCCACATGTTTGCGACGCTCGGCTCTTGAGAGCTTCGTCAGCAGCAATGGAAGCTCCACGTTCTGGTAGGCCGTGAGCACCGGAATAAGGTTGTACATCTGGAAAATGAATCCCACGTGACGTGCTCGCCACTCCGTGAGCGTGCCGCGCGACATGTGCGTGATCTCATCTCCGGCCACCGTGATGCTGCCTGCTGACGGCACATCGAGTCCGCCGAGGAGATTGAGCAGGGTGGTTTTGCCGGAGCCGCTTGGCCCCATGAAGGCCACAAAATCGCCTTCATCAACGTCCAGATTCAGCTCCTGAAGGACGTGGATCTCCTCGCCGCCGCGATAATATTTTTTATCCAGGCCGCGCACTCGAATGAGGCTTGATGTCCCTGCTCCGTCAACACGAACCATAGCTCGTCTACTCCTTATTGTTTCGTTTCCACGCTCTGGCCTTCACGCAAACCATTACCGCCCCGAATGACAACGCTGTCTCCGGGAACAAGTCCCGCCATAACGTCCACATCGCCGCCATGCTCATTACCCAGTTGGACCGCGCGGCGTTCCAGCTTCTTGTCCTTCACCACGTAGACAACCGGCCGGTCGCCGTCGTTGCGCACTGCGCTTTTGGGAATAATCGCCCGCGGCTGCTGGCCTTTGGCTGACTTAGGCGGCTCGTCGCCGAGAAATGCTACCTTGACTCCCATGTCCGGCAGAATGCGGGGATCGAGTTTGTCAAAGGCGACGCGCACCTTCACCGTGGCTTTCTGGCGGTCAGCGGTTGGGATTACCGTTCGCACCGTGGATGGAATCTGCCAGTCAGGATATGCATCGAGTGTAGAGATCGCTTTCTGGCCGGGCTTGACGCGGGCGATGTAAGACTCGTTCACGTCGACTTCAACTTCCAGCGAGGTCATGTCAACCACAGTAGCGATACCGGTACGGGTAAAGCCGCCACCAGCGGAAATGGGTGAAACAATTTCGCCGCGCTGCGCGTCTTTGGAAACCACCTTGCCATTAAACGGCGAGCGCACGGTGCAGTTGTCCACGTCCTGCTGCGCCACAGAAATTCTTGCGTCCGCTGCGCGCGTCTGTTCTTTAGTAAGAGCAATTTTGGAACGCAGGCTGTCTGCAGTGGTCTGGGCCGTGTCCAGTGCTTCCTGGCTGTTAATGCCGGCTGAGCGCATCTGTTTTGCCCGGGTGAGTTCGCGGTCAGCGTTGGCGAGTTGCACTTGCAGGTCTGACAAGGCAGCAGCCGTGGCATCGCGATCAGTTTTCGCAGAGATCAAGGCAGCATTCGGCTGCGAGCAATCAAGCAGGGCCAGCACCTGCCCTGACTTCACTTGCAATCCTTCTTCTGCGTAAATCTGTTCCACGCGCCCCGTGACTTTGGCAGCAACCGTGGCCCGCCGCCTGGGAGTTACATATCCGCTGGCGTTCAGCAGAGCTACTGCGCGCTCATCGCCCGCCGGGCGAGCGGCTGCTACTTCTACTACAGGAGTCTGCCCGCGAAAGGCGAGAAACAATCCGGCCAGCACTACCAAGCCCCCCAACGTGGCGGCAAACAAGCCGAACCGTTTGCCGGTTTTGCCCTTGCGGCGAGACCTGTCTTCAATCCTGAGCGAACTCAGGTCGTGCTGCGGAGGTTGTGACGTAGTAGTCATACAAAATCCTGGCCGGAGAAAACTTCTTATATCCGATGACGGTCCGTTAACCGAAAATCTGTTTTTCCTTATGATAAACGAGCAGCATCCATTCTGCTCCTGATAGTCAGGTGCTGAATGTGAAAATTAGAGCAGCTTTATTCTGTCGGCCTGGAGGTTGCTCCATGTTTTTGAATCAATGCTCGCCGATTCTTGCTCAAGTCTTTTCCGTCGCGCTCAGATGGATAAGGTTGGTTTCCCTTCAGGCCCTGCCATAACACCTGGTTGAAGGCTGCGCTATCAATATTGTCTTCCACGCTGAAATCAAAACCTTGCGTATGCAGGGCCCAATAGGTTGAATCGTGTTTCGGCGTGGCGGTTAGCGCGGGTGAGCGGTGAGACTTCTTATCTGTTACCACAGGGAGAGGCAATTTGGTACTGCGCAGGACCATGGGCAGGCGTGCCGTATAACTCCACATTGCTTGTCGCTGCGAGAAAACTTCTGTCATGGCAGGCTGTAAAGCATCATTGAGTCCCATAGGCTTCATTCCAAGGACCTGCTCGATGGTCCGCAGCACTGAAACGGTGGTGTAGTGTTTTGAAACCACTGCGCCGTGCCTCACATAAGGTCCAACCACGTAAGCCACGCTGCGGTGGGCGTCCACGTGATCTGGCCCGTTTTGCGCGTCATCTTCCACGATGAAAATAAGCGTGTTGTCGGCGTATTTGCTGTGCGCCACTTTCTCTGCCACCAAGCCGATGGCGTAGTCATTGTCCGCCATCATGGCTTCCACAGTGTTCACGCCATCTATAGCATCGGCAAAGCTCCCGAAATGATCGTGCGGCAGGCGCAGCAGTTCCAAAGCCGGCACATTGTCATTCTTGACGTATTCGTCGAACTCCCGCTCCCATTCCTTGAAGCGCCAGTAGTCAGGAAAACGCATATCAAACCCGCGAAAGTACACGTCTGTGATGCCGGACAGCGCTGATTTCGTAGGCGTGGCTACAGGCGTGTTGCTGTCACTCGGGTTTCGAAGCAGTGGAACGGAAGGCCCGCCTTCTTTGGTGGCTGAATAGTGGACCAGATCGACAAAGAAACCGTAATTGCGTATGGTCAACTTTGCCCGCAGGGCTGAATCCCACAGATAGCCCGCGCCTGCGGCGCTATCGCCGGGACCGTCTGGCGCAGCTACGTCTGCGGCCCCCGGAAGCTGGTCTTCCGCATCTTCCAGTTTGCTGCGGTCTTCCGGCTTCGAAGCGCCGAGATCTATGCCGCGATTGACTCCTTCCACTTCATAGCCAACGCCACGCCCGGCGTAGTTCAGCGGAATGGTGCGTTCAGCTTCGTCCGTAGCGCGCGCTGCTGTACTCCAGTTCCAGCCCAATCCGCTGACTTCTCCGCTATCGTAGAAATTGTCCAACGTGACAAAGCGCCTGGCCAGTTCATGGTGGTTTGGCGACATCTGGTCAGGAAAAAGCGTCAGCGCCGGATCACCGTTGCCTTTTTCCAGATCGCCCAGCACCTGATCATAGCTGCGGTTCTCTTTCACGATGTAGATCACGTGATGAATTTTCTGGCGCAGAAAAGAGAACATTTCCTGTTCACGATTCGATCCGGCCTGGGAAATGAAATCGTTGTTGCGCGCCGTCTGCGCCGTGAGTCGCTGAAGTTCGGAAGCTTGCGGAATGGGGACCACTTCCAGTGATCCCTTCTCCAGTTGCAAGACGTATTCCTGCGCTGTCGCGCACGGGCGATCACCTGACGTGTTCAGGTCATTGCGGCAGGCGTGCGGGTTTGGTCCGGGGACAGATTTTGCGTTCACCACATAGAGCAGGCTGCCGTCGCCGCTGACGCTCACTGCGTTGGGATACCAGCCGGTGGGAATCAGGCCGATAACGCGGCTGTCATCGACGTCTTTGTCGAGCTGTATGACAGCGATGGAATTTGTTCCGCCATTTGTTACGAAGAGTGTTTTTTCATCCGGCGAGAGAGCCAGCCCTGTGGGGTTGCTGCCTTTGAAGCCGTCGCGGTTGGGCAGGATTTCAGCCGGCGCGGTAGTTTTGATTTCAGCAACGAGCTTGTCTTTTGCCGTATCGATGATCACCACTGAGTCGGTGTTATCCGCCACCGCAAACAAAAGCGTCTGTGCCTTATTCAGGATGAGCTTGCCCGGTTGCCCGCGCAGCTTGATTCTGCTTGTGATTCTCAGGCCGTTGCTCAGATCAAGAACCACTATCTCCCGGTCCCTCAAGCTGGAAATGTAACCCTTGTGGTTTCCGCAGAAAACCGCGGCGTAAGGATATTCACCTCCGGCAACTCCCTTTTGTACGGGATCGTTTTTTCCCGGACGCAAGTCCAATTCCGCCGTGACCTTCCTGGCGGCAATATCGACCAGCGACACCGAATCGTTCATGTAGTTGGC
>DATFDA010000331.1:0-2148 GCA_035252525.1 Candidatus Angelobacter sp.
CCGCCCTGCGTGTGCGGCGCGGTAAATGCGCCATAGGGGCCGCTCACCGGCCCGCCTTCTCCATATGGAACTGCCGTTTCCGGCGTCGGCTCAGGACGCGGAGGCCGGGTGGGCGTTGGCGGCGTAACCTTCTTCACTTCCTTGGGCTTGGTGACGTGTCCCGGGATTGTCACGCCATCATTGGTTTCCACCGGTTTGGGTTCTGGCTTGGTCTCCGTCACACCCTTGGATTCATTGGCGACAATATTATTGCTCTGCTCCGCATGCGGAATCGGCAATGACGAAGCGCTCACCAGCGTGGCCTGAACCGCCTGGCCATTGTTCATCCCCCAGGTATTCACCGGCCGGTGGCCGTAAACAAAAGCGGTCACGATAATGGCCAGCACCAGCAGGCTATGGAAGCCCACGGAGTACCAGAGCGGTTTCTTCCATGACTCCCGCTCGTAGAACAGGTTGGCCCGCACGTATGCCATCTTAGTTATTTATTTTTTTACCTCAAGCGGCTCGGTTACCACGCTGATATTGGTGATTCCCGCGGCCTGGACTGTGCTCATCACCGTGGCAAAGGCTCCGAACGCGACATCCTTATCAGCCCGCACGTAGAGCGCCTGGCCGCGCGGATCGCGGATCTTCTGATGCAGCAGGTCGCCCAATTCATCCAGTTTCACGTGATCGTTGTTCAGGTAAACTTCCTGGCCCTTGGTGATGCTGATGACCAGCCGCTCGTCAGAAATCTGCTTGACCGTTCTGGTCTTGGGAACGTTCACCTCAATGCCGGATTGCAGCACCGGCGCAGTCACCATGAAAATGATGAGCAGCACCAGCACCACATCAACAAATGGAGTGATATTGATGTCGGAAAGTGACGTCTCCGTGCGCCCGGCCTTGTTGGTAAATGCCATTTAACGCACTCCCGTTGGAATCCCCGTAGTGCGTTCGATCAGGTTCAGCAGCTCCAGTGAGAAGTCGTCCATGCGCGCGCCAAACTCTTTGAGGCTGTGAACGTAATGGTTGTACGCGATGACGGCGGGAATCGCCGTGAACAGTCCGGCAGCAGTGGTGATGAGCGCTTCAGAAATACCCGGCGCTACGGCCCGCAGCGTGGCCGCTCCGGCGTCACCCAGTCCCTGGAACGCGTCAATGATGCCCCACACCGTTCCAAATAGGCCGATAAACGGCGTGACCGCGCCCGTGGTCGCCAGCAGCGGCAGGCGGCGTTCCAGGCGGCTCAGCTCCTCGGATGAGGCAATCTGGGCTGCCCGCTGCACTGCGGCGGTGTTGCCTTCGCCCTGGCGGCGAAACTCATCATAGGCATTTTCAAACACCGGTACCAGCGGGCTGGGCAGGAACTGATCAGACACTGCCGCAATGTCCTGCAAGCGCTGGGCCTTGCGGAAAGCCCTCAGAAATCGCCCGCTTTGCACTCGGGCGCGCTTCAGTGATCCCCACTTGGACAGAATGATCGACCAGGAAAGAATACTGAATATAAGAAGGATGATCAGCACGACCTTGGCCACAAGGCCGCTCTGTGCCACCATGTCCACAATTTCGCCGCCCACAGCGAAGGCAATCAGGGTAGTTTCAATCATTGCAAATTCAAGTGCCTCTTAGACTTATAGTTTGACCGTAACACCACGCGCATCTCACGTCAAACGGGTGAAGGTCGTAATACTTTTCTACTGTTGTCGCTTCGCTCCAAACCTCTGGAGAGCCGATTCCAACTTTGTCTCGTCAGGTTCCCGGCCATGTCACTCGCCGCGAAAAGCCCGGCAGAGACTCTGCCAGGAGAACGACCGATCACGTCCTCTCTTGCCCCATTTTCAACCTGAATGTCCTTGAGCAGAGCTCAAGAGTTTGTGAACGAACTCTTTAGGTAAACAGAAAGTACCCGGACGGGAGTGGCGCGTGAAAACCTGATGTTCATCCATTCTACGAAGTGCGCGCCATTCTTTGTAATTACCTGCGGGATGGTACCGTTGCTGAAGCCGGAATGGACCTTCTCCTGCCCGCATGCTTTTACTTCGTTGCAGACGGGTCATTCTTTGCGCATCTGAGACCACCCGGTCGAGAGTTTCTGGTTCCAAAAACCAATGCTCGGATTTTCAAAGGCTTTACTTTGCCGCAGCCTCGCGCTTGCCGCCTGCGTGT
>DATFDA010000332.1:0-13721 GCA_035252525.1 Candidatus Angelobacter sp.
CGGCCACCATGCGCTCAGGATGCGGATACGGCAGCGGACGCAGAAGCACGCTTTCCACCACGGTGAACATCGCGGTGTTGGCGCCGATTCCAATCGCCAGCGTGCAGATGGCCAGTGCAGCGAATGCCGGCGCTTTCAGCAGTTGCCGTACTGCAAAGCGCAAATCCTGCGCAAGGGCGGACATCAAGAAGGCTCCTTGAAATCTTTCTGTGATGTTGTCTTTCAGTGTAACCCGTTGAATCGCCTTCCCCGAAACGGAGAGACGCTGCATCAGCGAAATTAACTGCACAGTTAAGAATGCTTAAGCCCAGCGACATTGCCATATCGCCGGGGTTAACGTTACTACCAAGTAACCATCACAACCTGGAGAGTTTTCCCGTTATGAAGTGGAAGTCTGCATTTTGTACTCTGGCCGCCATCACACTGCTGGCCGCCGCCGGATTTGGGCAGGACTTTAAGTCTGAAGTGAACGTGGAAGGTATTGCCGGCATTACCCAAAGCACCAACAATTTTGTTCTTCCTTACAGCGCCACGGTTGGCGGCGGATTCCTGGCGGGCTACCGCTATCATTTCAGCCCGTTGTTCGCCGTGGAAGGCGATTACGGCTTCATGCGCAACACACAGAATTTTCTTGATCCTCTGAACATCACCGGTACGGGCGTGCAGACCAACGTGCAGGAACTGACTGGAGCGGCTGTGCTGGGCCCCAGCGGCAATCATCATTTCCGGCCGTATGTGCTGGCCGGAGGCGGCGCCTTGTTCTTCCGTCCCACCAATAGCGCCATCAATGCGCTTCTTGGAGTGGGCAACAATTTCGGCGTCAGCGTGAGCCAGACGCGGCCCACTTTTCTTTATGGCGGAGGACTCGATATCGGGATCACCCGCTATATGGCGCTGCGCGCTGAATATCGCGGCTTTGTGTTCAAAGCTCCAGGGCTTGATATTCCCGGTTTATCGAACATTCCCATTATCGGCAATCTGACCTCGAGCAATATCACGCACATGGCGCAGCCTGCCGTGGGTCTGGTGTGGCGCTTCTAACCAGAAGATCATCTAAAAGCAAATTCTTAACGTCGAACCGGAACAGCATGATGCGCCGTTCCGGTTCTTTGTTTTTAATTGGGATTTCGATTTTTCGTTAAGAATGCTCAAGTCTCACAACCGAGGCTCTCCTTGCGCGTTCTTGATTGCGTCTCAGGCTCTACTTCCTTTCTGTCTTGCGGTCCTGAGCACCTGCTGTTCGTTGGAAATGGCGCAATTTGACTTAGGGCCAATCTCTGCCTGAGAATAAAGCAGCTTAAATGGCGGGTCTGGAGTCAGGTCCCGTCACGAATTTCCTCTCGAGGGCGCGCGCTTTCAAGGCGCGTCAGCATTAAGGAAGCCTCTATGGCCAGGATCCTCTGCGTTGACGATGAGCCCCACGTGGTTACCTTGAAGTGTGCCATTCTGGAAGCGGCCGGTCACACCGTTACCGCCTCTACTTCGGCACGCGATGCCATGGAGAAGCTCCAGAACAACACCTACGATGCGGTTGTGACGGACTGGCGTCTGGGTGACGCGAATGGCCGCGCCGTGGTGCAAGCTGCCAAGAACAACAGCAGCATGCCGGTTGTCGTGGTATCCGGTTACGTCGCCGAAGCCTTCCAGGCAGCAGAACCGCTGGCAGATCTTTATTTGGAAAAGCCGGTAAACCCGGAAGAGCTGGTCACCATAGTGAATGAGCTGCTCAAGAGCAGCGAGCGTCCCGCGCCGAGGTAAATCCTAACAGCGCGTCATCTTTGCCCGAACCAACTGATGCGCTTGCACGCGATTAGCAAAAAACAAGCACAGCCGAGGGCGGCTGTGCCACAAAAATCATTAACGAAGTAACTTTTTCTCCCAAAACTCAGCGTCGCTTCTGTTGAAGGCCAAGGTAGCGCTAACGCGCGGGATTCGCTGCCGCCACTGAAGTGGCAGCAGCTTCGGCCAGAATGCGGTGATGAATGGTAAACAGCGCAAGCTCCAGCCGGTCTGAGACGCCGATTTTGTCGTAAACATTGCGCAGGTAGTTCTTGATCACCTGCTCTGTGGTGCCAAGCTGGGTGGCGATCTCTTTATTCTTGTATCCCTGCACAATCAGGGCGACGATCTTAAGTTCTTTCGCGGTCAGCCGGTCGCGTACGCGGGCACCTACAAGATCGTTCTCCGCAGTCTCCTTGCTCTCCTGCGTGTCCTGAATCCAGGTTTCGCCTTTGCTCACCTTGCGCACGCACTGCACCAGCGATTCGCCGCTCACATTGCGATAAATCACGCCGTTCACGCCGTTGGTGAGATAGTGCCTTGAGTCCTGGCCAGTTTCAGCAATGGCGATGAGCCGCGTCTTGAACTTCCTGGCGGTTTCCACCACGATTTGCAGGCTGGAATGGATGTCGGCGCCAAAGATCATGACCGTGGCGTGGAACTTTTCCAGCGCCATCATCATTTTTTCGCTGTTCTCGGCCTGGGCGACAATGCGCAAGTCGTCTTCCACGGCCAGCACTTTTGCGGCTCCGGTGCGGAAGATTGCCTGATTATCAGCCAAAATGATCTTCAGCATTTATTTGCGTCCCTTTTCTTTACGAATGAATTTGTACTGGTCGATCACGCACGCGATCCCACTTTTTTTCTTTTTGCGGGTCGAGTTCGCGGTGGCCGCCTGGGCTGCTTCCTTCCGCACCACCCGGCCGGAGCAGCGGACTTCAACATCTCCCGGCGTGCCCAGCACCTGTGCCGGCAGCGTGATATCAAACTCAATCGGCGATCCCACTGAGAGATCGAGGTCGGCCATGATGTACACACCGGCGGCGCTCATGTTGGCGGTGGTCCCGCCTTCATCGCCCTTTTTCCCGTGAATTTTGATCGGCAGTTCGAGCGGGAATCTCTTACCTGTCCTGGCTTCTTCTGACATTTTCCTCCTCGTAGACTCCCTGGCCTTGAATAAAAACGCAATTATTGATGATGGAGAAGACGAATGAAGGTTTATATCATGAAACAGTGCGGGAGCACAGATGATTCATCTACTTAGGTAACGGGCAGTGAAATAGCTGAGAAGGTGCATGGAAAGCCCCTGCTCAGCTACTAAGGAACGGTGTTCGGGGCAAGTATTGACCCTTGGATGCTGGAGCAATTCGCCTCCCTCATCCTGCACAACATAAACGTGCGAATGGGTTTAAGAGGGGCTAATCTCGCGTAAACACGCCGATAACGGCGTATCCCGCCACCAAGCCCAGCAAACCGGCAGTGGCTGAGGCGCTCACAAGGTGCTCCCGCAGGTTGCGTTTCACGTCCAGGCGCTCCCGGACACTCTGGCGAAGCTCGCTCACACTGTTATGCAACTGCCGCCGCTGATCAGCCGCCCTCTTCTCCAGCACGTCAACCGGAATCCCTTCAGTCATGCCGTCCTCGCTTCATTCTGGATCCATACCTGGTCCTGTTTCAGTACTTCGAGAGTGCGCTGCGGTGCTACGCCGGTGGTGGACAGCTCGCTATATGCGAACCAGCCGAGTGCCAAGCCCAGCAGCAGGTAGGCGACTCCGACAATCAATGCCCCAAACAGCCAGGCGTACGGGCTGGGATAGAAAATCCCGGCAAGCAGGGCCACGATCGCGAAGGTCAGCACAATCCATGCCGCAAGAAAGAGCACCAGGGCTCCCAGCAGCATGGGAACGGCATACTTCCACGTTCGCAACTTCTCTGCAATTTCCGCTTTGAGAATGGCGATGCGCGTCTGGACGAATTCTTTGATTTCCTGCTTGGTTTCTGAAATTACAGTGCCGATTGATTTCTCGTTATGCACGGCTTGCCCTCCAGATTCTAAGACCGGCCCCAATGACCACTCCCAGGACGCCCGCACCTAAAACTACGTACACGGGATCCTGTTTTTTGACTTCGCGGGCGCGCAGGCGGGCACGATACATTGCGTTCTTCGCCTGCCGGCGCCACTCAGTTGCGCGTTCTCTCAAGGTATTGCTCCATTGCTGCCCGCGGGCTGCGGCCTGATCCTGGACCTGCTGCAGGCGGGCGCTGGCGATATCCGTTACCGTCGCTCTCTTTTCATCAGCAATGTCCAGCACCTTCTTCTGGGCGCGACGCAAGGCAAGGACAGCCTGCCCAGCGGCGGAGCCTAATTGTGCGCCATATTGCTCCAGAGGAGAGGATTCGGCCTCCTCCGGCAAGAGCCGGTTTGGATCATCCGTCAGCTCCGGCCCGGACGGATAAGTATCAAAGCTCGCTATATCTGAGCTGCGGTGCAATGGCTTGGACATGATTAAACGCCTCCGTGGGGTCACGTAAACGAGGAGTAGGGACATTACATAGGATGTTGATTTTTGTCCCCGCGTTTGAAGACCAGAGATGAATCCAGACTTGCCGGCGCAAGCTGGTCAGAATGCCCCACCGCCTCCGCCGCCAAAACCACCGCCGGAGAAGCCGCCGCCGCTGGAAAAGCCGCCGCTGCTCCAGCCGGAGGAGCTGGAACTTGATCGTGGAGCAGAGACGAACGCCGTTGTCGCCTGTTGTGACATGGCACCCAGGCTGTTAACGAAGTAGAAGGTGTTGAATGTGGCCCAGTTGCCCTGATACCACGTTGGGGGATTCTGGATGATGCCCTCAAAAGCCTTGGCCCAGCGATGCTCCACTCCCAGCGCCATAGCGTAAGGAAGGTACTTTTCGAAGGTATCTGGCGGCATGCGCTTGAGCCGGTCAGAATCCACACGGTTCATGAACTCCTCAAACCCCAATACTCCAACACGGGTCCGGGCACCTTTGGTGCTGGTAGCCGTGAGCAAACGTCCGAAAAGAAAAATGATGGCCACGGCGATAATTCCACACCCGATTAGCGGACCCATTGAATCTGTGAAGTCCGTCAGGTGCAGCACCTGGGCGGCGATATAAGGAATGGCAATGGCCAGCGCGCCCAGGATGGCATACTGGTGCGCCGAATCAGGATCCGTCGTGTACATGCCTTTAGCCTTGAGGGCCGTAATGATTTCGCTCTTCATGATTGGCAGGACGGAGTAGAAGTGGTTACGCAGATCTGAGAGGCGCGTGATGGACCCGCCGCCTTCATAGATTTTGCTCAGCATGGCGCGTTCGTAGTCATTCAGCTCAGCCCAGGAGTCCCGGTCTTTTACCATCTGGAACTCGTAATCCTTGCTCGTGAAGAGCAGGCCCTTGTGAGGCGCCTCCACAATCTTGATGTAGCCGCGCACTGCCAAATCCACCAGGACTGAGGTAATGTCGCGTGGATCTACGCTGTCATCCACCAGTGTTCCGGCTTCCGCAGGACGCAGTCCTTCAGGCGGCTCATACATGGGGGCAATAGAAAGGCCGGCATTGGGGTCGCGACCCTTAAACCACCACAGCAGGAACATCACTGCGAACGCCCACAGAGGAAGGCTCAGAATCGGGTTGCTGCGGACGAAGCGCCCGAGTTTGGTGAATGCGCTGGGTGCGTGAAGAATGCCTTGTGGAATGTAAACGTCAACGGTCAGGCCGCCGCGAGCGGGTAACGTGCCGGTACTTTCCGCCGTCACCACTGCTCCATCTACTGAGACTCTGGCTGGATCTTGTGAGCCGTAAATACCTTGGAATCCCTGCGCACGCAACTGGCCGACGGCATCCGAAGGGAAGTAGAGAGTAGCCGATGCAGCCTGAATTGGCACCAGCCAGTCGTTGCCGGTCACGTTCCAGTAGAACTCGTCATATTGCTCAAAGAATTTGGCGGCGTCACTGACGGAGTAATCGATATTGACGGTGCGGGTGGAGTCACTCGCGCCGGGAACGTAAATCTTTAACTTGAGAAAGCCGCGGCTACGGCTCTTATCAAATTTAAGCGATGAGCCGTTCTCATCCGTGATCTGGTTAATGGTGATGAAAAGTGAATAGTTGCTTCCCCTGGGTCCTGGATATTCGACCGGTATGTCGCGGTACACCCCCTGAAACTGCCCGCGAAAAACAAAGGTGATCTGCTCCGTGATATCGGCCGATCCATCCGCCTGGACGTGGATGGTGCTGTTGAATTTAGAGACATGATAGGTGCGAGCCCAAGCCGGAGCGACGCCCAACAGGACCACCACAATCCAAAAAACAGGCAGCAGGATGAAGCGAAACCGAAGCGCTCTGGAACCGGGAATCATTCAGAATTTAACTTGCACGTTTTCGCGGTCGGCTGGAGTTTCCATCTCAAAGAACTGCCGCGTGTGGAAGCCGAACATCCCTGCAATGATGTTTATGGGAAACGATTGTACCCGCGTATTGAAGTCGCGCACCACGGCATTATAGTAGCGGCGGGCATTCTGGATGTTGTCCTCAATGGAGTTGAGAGATGCCTGCAGGCCGGTAAACTGCTCAGATGCTGTCAGCTCAGGGTAGTTCTCAGCCACGGCAAAAAGGCTCTTCAGCGCTCCTGTAAGCTGGCCTTCCGCCTGGGCCTTATCCGCCGGACTGCTGGCCTGCATGGCCTGTGAGCGGAACTTGGCAATGTTCTCAAACGTGGCTTTTTCATGCGCGGCATAGCCCTTTACCGTCTCCACAAGATTGGGGATCAGGTCGTGCCTCCGCTTAAGTTGGACATCAATATCAGACCACGCGGAATCCGCCCGCACACGGAGTTGCACCAGGCTGTTGTACATTCCCGCCAGAATCAGCACAGCGGCGCCAACCAGCACCAGAACCACAATGAGGCCCGTCATGTTCCCTCCGAGTCAAACCATTGATCTGTGGAGCTTTGTGCGGAAGGTATCACAAGCAAAGTAGAGGGTGCAAATGGCTGGGCGGTAATAAGAAATTGCCGGTTCGCGATATCTGGACAATATCGCAACACGATGTAATTGCGGATGGCTATTGTCTTATCAGAAGCTCAGGAGCGCGTACTTATGGCCACTGCGCACGGTGATCTTGTGTACGAGGAGGTATTGATGCTGCGTTCCAGTTTTTGCAGAAGCAGATATGAATTCCTGAATAAATTTGAATTTTGCAGATATTGAGAAATGTATGTGGCTGATAACAACATGTTTACAGAAGCGGCGAGTGGCAGCTTTTGTGCATAAGAACAGAATACTTTGTATAGTGCCGCTGAACTTCGAGTGCTCGGAAAGCGGCTACACCGATTTGACTATCTCTGTTTTAGGAGAATAGGATGTCAGGTTTTAATGATCCGAGCTGTTGCCGCCTGAGTGTCTGCCAATGGCGAGCAAGACTTTATCTGCACGCAAACGCAAAGAAAGCCGGAGGGCGCCGAATGAAACCCCAGAGGTCATTGCTTTTCCTTATTTGTTTGCTAGCTGTCATCGCATTTGGTCTGATGCCCGCGTGGGCGCAGTCCACTATTTCAACTGGAAGTATCCAGGGCACTGTTACTGATCCGAACGGCGCGGTCGTTCCCAACGCCGCCGTCACTATTACCAACAAAGGCACGGGACAGCAAATTAAGACCAAAACTTCTTCAAGCGGCGCTTACGCATCCGGGCCATTGCAGCCTGGGGCCTACGAAGTGCGTGTGGAAGCTCCAAATTTCCAAACGCAGGTCACGCAGCTTACCGTACAGGTCGGTGTGACGTCGAACGGAAATGCCAAGCTGGCAGTGGGCAAGGCAAGTGAAGTTGTGGAGGTTACTAGCAGCGCAACCACGATCAATACAGAACAGCCTACGGTTCAGGGCGTGCTCACGACGCAACAGATCGAGAATCTGCCTATTAACGGAAGAAACTTTCTCGATCTGGCGCAGCTCGAGCCTGGCGTGCAGATCCAGGACGGCGGCAACTTTGATCCCACGAAGAATGGATTTTCATCGATCTCATTCGGCGGCCGGTTCGGCCGTACAGCCCGCATAGAAGTTGATGGTATTGATATTAGTGATGAGACGGTTGGAACCACCACACAAAACCTGCCAGCCAGTTCAATCCAGGAATTTCAGGTCAGCCAGTCTTCTTTGGACCTATCCACTGAACTAACGTCGTCAGGAGCAGTGAACGTCGTCACCCGCTCTGGCACCAATAAGTGGCACGGCGAAGCCTTTTACCTGTTCCGGGATGCCGCAGCGGCGGCCGACATTTCTAATACTCAACTGCCCTTCCAGCGCAACAACTTCGGCGGCAATCTCGGTGGCTTTTTGATTAAAGATAAGTTGTTCTTCTTTGCCGATGCAGAGCGGTTGAAGCAGGACCTCCAGAATCCGGTTGCAACTCAGGGCGACTTGTCAGGCCTGAGCGGTGCATTCAATTCACCGTTCCGCGAGACTGAAGGTATGGCCAAACTGAACTGGAAGATCGGCGACAACATGAACATGTTTTACCGGTTCTCGTATGAACAGAACCACAGCATTAGGGGCTTCAACCCTGACAGCTTTCAGCCGTTCCTGAACCAGAACAATACTCCGGCCCATGTGATTGGCTGGGATTACACGCAGGGAAACTTCACGCACGCGGTGCGGTTCGGCTGGATGAAATTCCGCAACGGAATCGGAGACGCCACCACGGACCTCAGCGGCACAGTCAACCCGTTGCCGAATATCAGTCTGACCATAGGTCCTGATTTGACCTGTCTGGCTGGTGGAGTGGATGCTTTCTGCTCCGGCCCCAACGTTCTGGCGCCACAGAAGACCTTCCAGGAAAACACCCAGTTCAAGTATGACGGCAGCAAAGTCTGGGGTAATCACATTATCCGTTACGGCTTTGGATATAACCACATTCAGGGCGGCGGGTTTGCCAAGTTCTTTTCGCTTGCTCCCACTGTGAATGCGGACCCGAACTTTGTGGTGCCGTGCGGTGCGGGAGCCACGACCGATTGCATCGCTAACGTATTCGCAGGTGGCACGGCGAATCCATTGAACTATCCCGTAGACTTGGTGGTCATGGGCAACGGGCAGGGCTTCTCCTCTGAAAAGTCGGCCTTTGGGTTGCCTGGTGGCGGATTAGGTCCTGATAACCGCATCAATCTGTATGTGGGTGATTCCTGGAAGTTTCGGCCAAACCTGACCTTCCTTTACGGGGTCCGGTATGTACACGATTCTGGGCGCCTGGATTCAGACCTTCCTTCACCCGCCTGCAACACGATTGATCAGACGGGAACGTTTGGTCTTGATCCGGCGGTCGCTGCAGCCGCGCTGGCCCAATGCCATACGAACATCCTGGATCTCTGGGGACCGGGTCTCGGGAATCCGGTGAAGGACCCTGGCGGGAATTTCGGCCCTCAAGTAGGATTCGCCTGGGCGCCGGGCGGCAGCAACAAGACCGTCATTCGTGGCGGCATCGGCCTGTACTATGAGAACTCCATATTCAACAATAACTTGTTTAATCGTCCGGGCCGCTTGCAGCAGGGACTGTTCCTGAACGAGGCGGTGCCGTGTGCAGGCGGGCAATCTCTGGGAATCCCACTACCGACCGGAGGGTCCATTGATACCTCCGCCTTGTGCGGTCAGCCGATTGGCCTGGTGGCGGATCAGTTAGCTGCGGCTCAGCAGCAATTTCAGGCTTCTGTTGTTCAGGCAGGACCGGCAGCGAACGGTGCATACATCGGGAATACCTTGGCCGCTTCCAACGCCAATGGCATCGCCCTGTTTGCGCCTGATTACAAAACTCCGCGTTCCGTACAGATGAACATCGGCTTTCAGCGGGAATTAGGCCGTGGCGTGGTGCTGAGCGCGGATTACATCCGCAACGTAGCCACTCACACGCTGTTATTAGTTGACACAAACCACGTGGGTGATGCGCGCTTCTTCAATCTAGCGAACGCGCAGGCGGCAATTGGAGCCACCTTAACGGGATGCGGAGCAACCAGCATTGATGGTGCAATCGCATCTTGTCCTGGACTCCACCCTGGGGGCGGCGGCGCCACCATCGCAGATTTTGCCGCCAACGGCCTTGATTCGGGAAACAACCTCTGCGGCGGTCTGGGCCCCTGTCCGACAGCTGCATTCCCTGGGCAGAACCCAATTCTCGGTCCCAACCAAATGCTGTTCCCAGCCGGCAGATCGGTTTACAACGGGTTTGATACTTCGCTGAAGGCGAACGTTACAAATCCATTTAGCGGCGTCAAGAACCTCTATTGGCAAATCTCGTATTCGCTGTCGAGGTATGTGGCGTCGGCTCTGGATTCCGATTTCATCAACACGGCCATTGACAACAACCATCCCACTGCGGACCTCGGGCCGAATGGGCTGGATCGAACCCATCAGTTCTCATTTGGTGGAACCTTCGATTTTCCCGGCTCCATTCGGTTTGGCATAGTGGGCCACGTATATAGCCCGCTGGCTGTTTCTCTCACTTTGCCCGCTGGCGGCACCGGTGGCATTTTCACCAGCGATGTTACCGGCGACGGCTCAGGCGATGGTAGTTCTGTATATGGAACAGGTGATCTGGTACCCGGCACGACGATCGGCTCCTTCGGCCGTGATATCAAGTCCGGAGACCTGGCATCCTTTGTCGCCAACTACAATGCTACCCAAGCTGGGCAGGCAACGCCGGCTGGACAGGTGCTGATCCAGAATGGACTCTTCACCTTGTCACAACTGCAAGCGTTGGGTGGCGTGTTGCCCACTCTGGATGCGCCTCCGGCAGGCAATGTTGGGTTGGGATGGTTGAAGACCTTTGATTTAAAACTGAGCTATCCCCGGAAGATCGGGGAAAACTTCACCATTGAGCCGGGAATTTCCGTGTTCAATGCATTCAATAACGCAAACTTTGACCTCCCTGGCAATACGATAAACGGCTTCCTGAACTCGTCCGGCTCGGTGAACGAAACCACGGCCGCGAACAGAACCAGCCGCGTTACTCCCGGTTCTGGTGTATTCGACCTGGGTGCGCCAAGAGTGTTTGAGTTTGGATTGAAACTGTCGTTCTAAGTTCGAGAACGGGTTGTCTCCCTGGCCGTTGTCCTTCACCGGACAGCGGCCTTTCTCTTTTGAATGAAATTGCTGCCGGTTAGCTGCCGTGCGGCCCAGTTTAGAATAGGAAAAGTACCTGCAAATTCAATTCAGCGCATCGTTCTTGGTGAAAATGCCTCGAAAGTTTATCGTTTCCGTTCTTTGCCTGCTCGCAGGCGTTGTCCTCGGATTGGGGCAAAACCCTGCGGCTACTTCGTCATCCCAAGACAAGCAAACTCCTTCCCCTACCCCCGAAGTCCACAAGCCCAAGCCATCTCGCGAACGCGATGCTGCCATGGCCACAGGCGAGAGATTCCTGTTCAAATTCCACGACCCCGCCAAGAGCGTGGACGAATTCAAAAAAGTCATCAAGATCGATCCCTGGTACGGCCAGGGATACATGTTGCTGGGACTGGCGCAGATGCAATTGCAGCATTGGAGTGACGCGCAGTGGGCGTTTGAGGAGGCCACCAAAGTTGAGCCTGGTAATGGCAAGGCTTTTCTGGGTGTGGGTTCGGCGTTGAATGAAGAACATGACTACGCTGCGGCCCAGAAGGCGCTGGAGCACAGCCTGGACCTGAACCCGGAATCACCTGAAGCTCACTACGAGCTGGCCCGGACTCTGGCCGCCACGGGCAAATGGGATTTGGCTGCGCCCCATGCACAAAGGGCCATTGCACTCAATCCCGACTATGCCGGTCCACACGCGCTGATGGGAAACGTCTATGTCCAGAATGATGATCCCCAGGCCGCGCTTCGTGAGTTTGAGGAATGCCTTCGGCTTGATCCCAACGGAAGCCTGGCGCCTTCGGTCAAGCAAATGATTGCCCAGCTCAAGAAGGTGTTGGCGGAGCAGTAGCTATTGACCTGCGGTCAGCACCACAGATTCGGAATCATCCGTCACCACACCTTCAAAAAACTTCTTCAGCGCCGGATAATCCTGCTGAACAAAGGCAATGCCGCCGATAGCAAAATCTCTGGTCACGCTGAAGCTGCTGCTGTCACTGCTTCGCTGGACGCGATAAAACGAGAAGTCAGTTTTCAGCGGCTGATTCTGCGGCAGGTTTTCCACCTTCATGCCCGCGGGGAAGCTTATCTTCACGTCATCAATTGCGTAATAGGGGTAGTCGAAGTAAACCGGCTGTTTGCGCTCCCCGTGAGCAAAAGGCTGCGTCTGCGCGCCCTGGAACAGGTTGCTGGGCACAAGCAAACGCTTTCCGGTAGCGCTGGCAAACGACGGAATAGTCACCTTGAAGGTGGCTGAGAGCTGTGCCTCCGGAGTGTCCCATCCGTTGGCCTGCAGTTGTTCCACTGATGCTCCCGGCGGCAGCATGGAGCGCATTTCATCCTCAACTTCCTTTTTTCTTCCGGCTTCGTCGGTTTTGAACCCGCTCAAGCGGTGTTCCAAAGCTTCTACGCCTGTCCAACCAATCGCTACCTGGCCGTGCGCGCTGCCATCAGACGCAAGAGCCAGCCTGGCTACGCGTTTGCTGATGGCGTCTTTGTAATTGGCACCCGGCGTCTGCGCAATTTCGGCTCCCCCTCCGGGCATCTGACGCAAACCCTCGGTTGAGGTATGCCGCCACGGCAATAGACCAAAAGGACAGTAGGGAGTTCCCGGATCAAGAAACACTTCTTTCCCGTTCACCTTTGCAATGGCCAGTTCAGAAGTCAATTGCAGCGGATTGGGAACATTGACCTGAAAAAACACCTCGTCACGGTCCGCCACCTTCATCTCGTAAGCTTCAAGGCCGGCTGCCCGTGCCAGACCCACGAATGTCCGCGTGATCTCGTCGCGGTAGCCTTCCTGCGTGTGCAGCACGGTTTCTACTGAGCGTTTTTCCTTGCTGACTTTTTGCAGTATTTCTTCAAGCCCGCCTTTCTCGTGCAGGTAATTCAGGTTCTTGATTTTCTGGACATAGGCATAAATCTTGCGCAGCTTCTGCTCCGGGGAATCAGATGGAGCGATAACGTCGCGCAATACGGCCGAATCCGGGTGGCCGATAAACTTATCCACCTCCTTGCTCCAATACTTGCCTTGCTGTTTCCAGAATTCCTGCGGCTTCAACATTTTGCTCGTGCCGTAATAGAAGTTCACGCGCCATTTCAGTACCGCCGAGGGCGGCGCAAAATCTTCTTCCTGGAAGGCTGGAATGTCTTTCAAATCCATCTCAATCCGCCCGGTGGGCAGTGTCTTAATGGCTTTAGCGTCTGCGAGGCCCTGCAGAGAGTAAAATACGCGGTCATCAACTTCCCCGTGCTCGTCCGCAACGTATTCCCCAATGCCTTTCAGGGAAATTGGGATGAACGCGAACTTCGCGTGCTTTTGGGGGAGATCCTCCTGCACAGTCCAGTGGGGTGCGCGTAGAAAATCATCCCAGAATTCAGCGTATTTCCATTCGATGATGCTGCCGACCTGAACATTAGGAAGGCTAAAGGTTTTTGCCCGGAATTTGATTCCGGCTCCCTTGACCACAGTGGTATCAAAGACCTTGCCGGTGAATGGGGTCACCGTTCCCTCAGGGGCTACGGTCCGACCCCGGACATCGCTGATGCCAATATAGGTAGCGTCGTAAGGAATCTCTACGTTGGCCTGATTTTTCCCTTTTTCCGAGAGAATCTTGATGCGCATGTAGACGTTGCGGTGACGAGCATTATCGTCAGAGACTTCCTCGTGGTAAAGAATGATTGCGTCTGCGCCGTTGGCCAATGCTGCGCTAATCTTCTGGTCTTCCGGGGTGACCGGCAGCCAATCATCGTAGGCAAACAATTGTGTGGCTGCACTCAGCAGCAGGAAAGCAGACAACTTCAAACTCATGCGCGTATACCGCACCTGGAACCC
>DATFDA010000333.1:0-2810 GCA_035252525.1 Candidatus Angelobacter sp.
GTTGCCGAGTGCATCAAGAGAGCGCCGAAGATGAAAAAATCAGAGGTGATCGTTGTGAATATCTCAGGACGAGGGGATAAAGACATGGGAATCTTGCGGGAAAACTTGCAGCTCGGGTAGCGGAGCCCCCGTTCTCACCACGGAGTCACGGAGGCACGGAGAAAAGCAAGGCAATGGACCCAACAAAAAAATCGCAGAATCGTCTGTCGTTTCGCCATAAACCCGGCCTGGTGGCTTATGTCACCTGCGGAGATCCTGATCTCGCAACGACTCATGAGATAGTTCTATCCGCCATTCGCGCCGGGGCCGACGTGATCGAACTAGGCGTGCCCTTCAGTGATCCCGTGGCTGACGGTCCGGTAATTCAGCGGGCCAGCGAGCGCGCTCTGAGGAATGGAACATCATTGCATGACGTCCTGCATCTGGCTGCGCAGGTGAGGAATGAATCAGATGCCGGACTGGTGATTTTCACTTATCTGAACCCAGTGCTGCGGTTTGGGCTGCAACGGTTTTGCGATGAGGCAACAAAAGCAGGCGTGGATGGCGTGCTGGTGACTGATCTTACGGTGGAAGAGGCGGACGAATATCGGCGGCTGACAAGCGCCTGTGGGTTGAGCACAATTTTTCTCGCAGCGCCCACCAGTCCCGACCAGCGCCTCAAAAAAATAGTGCAGGCCTGCCAGGGTTTCGTCTATGCCATCTCACGCACCGGCGTCACAGGAACGCGCGAACAACTTGAGGGCGATGCGGCAAGTCTGGTCAAGCGGATTCGCAAATTCACCCGGCTTCCTGTGGCCGTAGGCTTTGGCATTTCTAATCACGAACAGTTTTCCCACGTTGGCTCGTTCGCCGATGCCGCTGCGGTGGGAAGCGCGATTGTGCAGGCGGTTGAACAAAATCCGGGTCGAGAAGCTCAAGCAGTCGCAGAGCTAATCCACAAGTTAAAGGGAACCTCTGCTGCCGGCGCAGCCGATTCGATCGCTGTTCGTATCTAAGTTCCTTAAGCTATGGCACTTTTGTCTTAATTTTATTAAGTTTGACAGGCTCATTTACACTGTTAATTTGGATTGAGCCGAAATATGACAATCGCGGACTGGCGCCGAAAAATCGATGAACTGGACCTTCGTCTGGTGGAAATCCTGAATGAGCGTGCCCGTGCAGCGCAGGAAATTGGGAAGCTGAAGCGCAATACCAATATGCCCATCTATGAGCCGGACCGGGAAAAAATCATCTTTGAGAATGTCCGGAAGGCCAACAGCGGGCCTCTTCCGGACAGTGAACTGCGCCAGGTATTTGAACGCATCATTGACGTGATGCGGAATATTCAGAAGGTGCAGATTGTGCCGGAGCAGAAGATCGCCGACGGGAAAACAGAGTTTGATGTGGAAGTAAATGATTGAAGAGCCATCTGGTGATCGGGTGATCCGTTGATCGGGTGATCTGAACACAAAGAAGTTTGTAACATCACTCGGGAAACAGGATCAGCACATAAAACCATGATCGTAGCCATGCAGGAAGCAGCAACGGAAGAGCAGGTGCAGAAGGTCATTGAGCGCCTGATCGATATGGGCTTTGAGGTACATCGCTCAACAGGCGCGAGGCAGACGGTGCTGGGCGCTGTGGGTGCACGGCGTGAATTTGATATCCGCGACATCGAAGTTCTTTCTGGCGTGGGTGAGGTCCACCGCATCAGCTCGCCTTACAAGCTGGTGGCAAAAACATTCCGTCCTGAAGGCACGGTGGTACGGTTCCAGAACAGTGTAGCTATCGGCGATGACCAGGTTGTAATCATGGCTGGGCCCTGCTCGGTGGAGTCGAGAGAGCAGCTTTTCGCGGTGGCTGAAACTGTCTCGCGCTCGGGCGCGAAATTTCTTCGCGGAGGCGCATTCAAACCTCGCACTTCACCCTACAGCTTTCAGGGCCTGGGAGAAGAGGCACTCAAGCTGCTGCGCGAAGCAGCTGACAAGTTCGGGATGCTGGTGGTCACCGAGGTGATGGAGATCTCACAGATCCCTCTCATGCTGCCCTATGTTGACCTGCTTCAGGTGGGCGCGCGCAACATGCAGAACTTCAACCTGCTGCGCGAACTGGGCAAGGTGCGCAAGCCCGTGCTGCTGAAGCGAGGCATTGCGGCAACTATTGAAGAACTGCTGCTCTCCGCGGAATACCTGTTGGCGGGCGGCAACTATGACGTGATTCTGTGCGAGCGCGGTATTCGCACTTTTGAAACTTACACGCGCAACACGCTGGATATTTCCGCCATTCCCATTGTGAAGAAGCTCTCTCATTTGCCCATTCTCGCCGATCCTTCCCATGGCACCGGTCGTCGCGACAAAGTTGCGCCTATGGGACGCGCCGCCATCGCCGCCGGCGCCGATGGATTGCTGATTGAAGTCCACAATTGTCCCGATAAAGCACTCTCTGACGGCGCACAGTCGCTCTATCCTGAGCAGTTCGTAGAGCTGATGGGTCAGCTAAGACTGATTGCGCCCGCAGTGGGACGGAGAGTGTAACAATTTGGCTTTGGGTGTCGCGTTCAAAAAAATCAAGCCCGGCTGAACTTCCAACCGGGCCGTTGATCCATTTCCAAAGTGCTTATTCAGGCGGCTGCTGGTTCTGATTGGGTGGTTGCTGATTTTGCTGGGGCGGTTGCTGCTGTTGGTTCTGGGCCGCAGGAGTGTTCGACTCCTGCAGTGCTGTCGGGTTGGGCGTAGTACCGGGGACGCTCGGCTGGGTGTGAACTTGTCCGGTAACGGCCTCATCCAGCTTGATGTTGTTCCGCTCCAGCGTCTGGGCGGTATCTTTATCCA
>DATFDA010000334.1:0-4263 GCA_035252525.1 Candidatus Angelobacter sp.
TACGTTGAGCGCTTCAGCACGGTGCAGGTTACGGACGTGACGGCTGACCCCAATACGTTTACCCGCACCGTGCAACTGGCCATTGGAGCGCAGCAGTTTTTAGACCACCCGATCCTCGGCAATGGCACGGCAAGCTTCCAGTTACTTTTTGACTGGCAAAGCCTTGGTCCTGACTGGGAAGCACTAGGATGGTTGGGCAATACTGAAATCCGCGTGCTGCATGATACCGGCATTGTCGGATTCGGATTATTTGCAGGATTCTTGCTTTCTCTGGGCCTGGCTGCGCGAAAAATACTGCGAAGAATGGAAGCGCCTGAACTGCTGGCTTTAGTGGTCGCCTGCGGGATTTATCTGCTGACATTCCAGGCGACGGAGGGCACGCTCCTGGGATTTTCCTGGGTGCATCTGGGGCTGATTGGCTGCGGAGTAGCTGCCTACGCTACACGGATTGAATCAGCTTCGGCAAACGAACCGCTGGCGCAGCCCGGCACATAAAACGCACTCGGCAAGTATTCAGCACCAATCGCAGATCTGAAGCCTCATGTTCTATGGGCGGCGCTTCCCTTTTCTAATGGCGCATTTGCATGCGCGTGTGCAGCGCGTGTGAATCACTCCTGCTAAGCGAGAACCGCAGCAGCAAGGCGGCAAGCGAGCCCAGAGCGACAACGGCCAGCACGGTGGTGATTGCTCGTGGAGCATTATGTGTGACCGCTGCCGGGCTCTGCCATAACAGAAAAGACAGAGAAATGGCTGCAAATCCAGCAATAAGGCCGGCGGCGCCACTAAACATCTGTAAAGAGCCCCTGCTTACGTGTGGAAGTGGTGGAGTCATGGTCATAGTGAACAGCCTTAAGGTTCGTTGTGAGTGAATCGTAGCGCTCGGCCAAAGCGGTGTCCACGTAACGTGAGAACAACGGCAGGGAGTAACTGGGATGAAAACCAAGTCTTTCGATCCAGAATCCTAGTTTTTAGCCGCTCCAAATATTGGCGCCGATTTTCATGTTTTCGGGGTGCACAAAATGAGAGTTCCAGTGGTACGACAGTCTGCTATTTGCCTGCTCCTTGTTCTGACCAGCCTGTCGGCATCCGCGCAGTATTTCGGGCAGAACAAAGTCCGCTATAAGACCCTGGATTTCAAGGTGCTCAAGACCCAGCACTTTGACGTGTATTACTACCCGGAGGAAGAGCAAATGGCTACCGAGGTGGGCAGAATGGCGGAGCGGTGGTATGCCAGGCTATCAAACATCTTCAACCATGATCTCTCTTCACGGCAGCCGGTAATCATGTACGCCAGCGCGCCTGACTTCCGCAGCACCAATGTGATTCCGGGTGATATTGGTGAAGCCACCGGCGGAGTGACGGAGCCACTAAGGCGCCGAGTGGTAATCCCGTTGGCGGGGCCGCTGGCAGATACAGACCATGTGCTGGGACACGAACTGGTGCATGCCTTCCAATACGATATATCGCTTCCATCGGGACCGCAGTCAGAACTGGGAAACAGCGGATTGCAGCGCCTGCCCTTGTGGTTCATTGAAGGCATGGCCGAATATCTTTCGCTTGGTCCGGTTGATCCCAATACCGCCATGTGGATGCGCGACGCGGTAGCGCAAGGCAAGCTGCCCAAGATCAAGGACCTGGACCATCCGAAATACTTTCCTTACCGCTGGGGACAGGCGCTATGGGCGTATCTTGGAGGCGCCTACGGAGACAAAGTGGTGGGCGAACTGCAAAAGGCGGCCGGACGCTCCGGTGATGTCAAAGGGGCGTTTACGGCTGTGCTGCACAAATCAGATACTGAACTGACAAGCGAATGGCAGCGGGCACTGCAAACCCACTTCGGCCCGATTCTGGAAGAGACAACTCCAGCAGCCGAACAAGGACGGCTGTTGATCTCAAAAGATAAGCACGGCGGAGGCAGCACTTTAAATTCCAGTCCGGTGTTAAGTCCGGATGGCAAGCAGATGGTCTTCTTCTCCGCCAAGGAGCTGTTTTCTATTGACCTTTTCCAGGCGAACGGAGAGACCGGCGAAATCGAGCGCAAGCTCACGTCAACGGCGGTGAGTCCGCATCTTGACAGCCTTGAATTCATCAACTCTGCCGGAGCGTGGAGCCACGATGGCCGCTTTCTGGCGTTTGGCGAGATCGTGAATGGACGCCCTCAGATCGCCGTCAGGGACATGCAACGGCAACAAACGATCGAGCACATTCCTTTGCCGGACTTGGGAGAGGTATATACGCCAACGTGGTCGCCTGACGATGAACAAGTCGCATTCTCAGCGCTGGTGAACGGCATGACGGACCTGTTCGTCTATGACCGGAATCAGAAGAAGTTGAGAAGGCTCACCAACGACGCATTCGCTGACTTGCAGCCGGCGTGGTCGCCTGATGGATCAAGCATCGCGTTTGTTACAGACCGGTTTCACACGCGGCTGGCTGACCTGCAATACGGGCAACTGGAACTCGCGCTGCTGCACGTCAATAACGGCCAAATTGAGGAGCTTCCCGCCTTCAACACGGGAAGGGACATCAACCCGCAGTGGTCAGCGGACGGAAGGAGCATTTACTTTGTTTCTGACCGCGACGGCGTCCCGAACATCTACCGCCTGGCGCTCCAGGATCATCAACTGTTTCAGCTCACTAACATTCAGACTGGAATTGCGGGCATCACGCCGACAAGCCCTGCATTCTCTGTGGCAAGCAAGAGCGGAAGAATTGCCTACAGCGCATTTCTGAAGAATGACTACAACATCTACTCGCTTGATAGCGCGGCGGCCCTGGCGGGCACGCCAGTGAGCGACGCCCTTGCGAACCGTCTGGCAGGAGTGCTTCCGCCGGCGCAGGAGAATATTCACAGCACGGTGGCTGAAACGCTCAACAACCCAGCCACCGGCTTGCCGCAGCCCTCCAAATTTACCCGCGAAGCATATAAGCCCAAGCTGCAGCTCGACTATATAGCGCCACCGAATGTCGGGGTTGGCTACAGCAGTTTTGGAACGTTGGTATCCGGAGGCACAGGTCTTTACTTCAGTGATCTGTTGGGAGAGCGGAATCTGCTGGTTTCATTCCAGTCCAGCAGCTTTGGGTCAACGAATTCTTTCTACCGAAATTTGGCCGGGGTGGCCCAGTGGGAGAATCGGCACTCGCGCTGGAACTGGGGTTTTGTCGGCGGTCTGGTCCCGTACATCACCGGCGGAATTTCCACCGGCGTCACTACCATCAACGGCATTCCGGCGCTGGTGGAGCAGGACACTACATTCTGGCAGCTCAACCGGGAGATCGCAGCGGTGGCATCGTATCCTTTCAACCGTGCCGCACGTATGGAATTTACGGGAGGGTATACCAACATTGGATTCGCGGCAGAGGCTGATACCTTTGCATTTGCGCCTGACGGCTCCTTGCTCGCTCAGCAGCGGAACGATATTCCAGCGCCTTCAGCGCTGAACCTTGCCACGGCCAGCGCCGCCTATGTTTACGATACTTCCGTGTTTGGCGGAGTGAGCCCGGTGCTGGGGCAGCGGTATCGCCTGGAACTGGATGGAGCCGGCGGCACGCTGAATTTTTCCACGGTGCTGGCCGACTATCGCCGCTACTTCCGCCTGGCTCGGCCGTTGTCCCTGGCCGGACGCGTTCTGCATTACGGGCGCTATGGCGGCGATTCAGATGACAACCGGCTCCAGGACGTTTTTGTCGGGTACTCTTCCCTTGTACATGGATACGACCCCAACTCCTTTTCTGTTGCGGAATGCGGACCTCAGTTACAGGTGAATGGAAGCTGCCCGGTTTTCGATCAACTGCTGGGCAGCAAGATTGCCGTGGGAAATGTGGAAGCGCGGCTGGAACTGCTCGGACCTCTTGGAGTGATTCCCAGCAAGCCAATTCCACCTGTGCAGGCGGCCTGGTTTTACGATGCGGGCGAGGCATGGACGAGTGCAAGCAAAGCCGGTTTCCTCGGTGGTCCGCGCAGCGGCGTATCCAGTTACGGCGGCGCATTGCGCGTTAACATCCTGGGCTATGCGGTGGGAGAAGTGAGCCTGGCACATCCTAATGACCGTCCGGGAAGAGGGTGGCTCTGGCAGTTCAGTTTGATTCCGGGCTGGTAATTCCCATTTCTTCGCGTCGCACCGTAATTGCCCTCGCCCATGGCTTCCGCTATGATGCGAGATTATACAAAGCCTGTTAAAGGAGTGCAGATGCGGCAATCTGCTTTCGTTTTTACACTTCTAACTGCCAGCGCATTACTAGCTGCGCAGGCAAAAAAGCCGG
>DATFDA010000335.1:0-5637 GCA_035252525.1 Candidatus Angelobacter sp.
AATTGCGCCGCATCAAGCGCGTCTTTATCAAACCACAGGCAGATCGTGTTCTTTGGCTTCATTTTTTTTTATACTCCGTGTGCTCGCTCACGCCGAGCGCCAGTGTTCTCTCCGGGATCGGTCTCGTGCCAGTTCCTGACAATTTCATGTGATGATCTGCTGCCAGCCGGCGTTTCAGGTGTTGCGCATCTTAGTCCTCTGAGAGCGCACTGATCGTAACGTAATATCCGTCCGGGTCCCGGAGCGAGAATTCCTGAGTTTGAGTGTTCGAATTGAGATGTGGCTCCTCTTCGAGCCGATTAGCGAGAGAGCGTGCCCTTTGAAGCGCCAGGTCGAAATCATCAACACGGAAGAACAAGAGGAGTCCGTTCCCGGGTATCCCATCATCGGGTCTCATCAATGAGGGATGCTCGTGGGCGCCCCATTTATGAAGACAGAGCAAGACAGTCCCATCTGAATCGAGGATTTGTCCAAAGTAGTCATGGGCAGGAAGGGTGGCCGGTTGACCGAACAGCGCCTGGTACCATTTGAAGCTACGCGGGACGTCGCCTACGCCTATGATCGTCCACGTGCGCTTCATCGGTCCTCCAATGCGGCCTGATTTCTTTGCTTGCACAGCCCGGAAAGGCGAAGTCTTTTCCGCCGGGCCAATAAGCCGTAGTGATTACGCGGCTCCAGTATATCCCCCGGGTTGGCGTACTCTTCCTCCGGAGGGGCGGGTTCCGTCCGGCTGGCGGATGATGGGCCCCGGACTCTCAGACCAACCGTTGGCGGGAAAAGAGAGTCTCTATTCATTCCATCAACTCGCCAATCCGGCTTTTGCGGATATGCAATGGTTAGGCTGCGCCCTGCCAAATTTTGCTCACCGGAGTTTCGGAAGACCGTAGTGCCAAAACGCAACGGCGCTACCAGCAGAAGAGCGATAAAATTTAGCCGAGGCTCTGCCGGCCAGACAGATCATCAATCCGGACCGGGTGAGCCATTGAGCAGTCGAGGAATCGCAATGACTAAAGATGAAATTCTCAAAAAGCATAAACAATTCCTCTTCCCTTCCATCACCACTTATTTCGCCGATCCGCTGGTAACTGACCACGCCAGCATGCAATATCTGTGGGATGTGGAAGGCAAGAAGTATCTGGATTTTTTTGGCGGCATCGTAACCATTTCAGTTGGTCATTCGAATCCTCGCGTCACCAGCAAAATCAAAACCCAGGTTGATAAGCTCCAGCACGCCTCCACTGTTTTTCCGAATGAAGGTGTAGTGGCCCTGGCGGAAAAGCTGGCTCAGATTACGCCAGGCGAAATCAGCCAGACATTTCCTTCCAACAGCGGCACGGAAGCGAACGAGACCGCGGTTCAACTCGCGCGCATGTACACTGGGCATTTTGAGATTGTCGCGCTGCGCCACGGCTACAGCGGCCGCTCCAACATCGCGCAGTCCCTGGCCGGGCAGAACACATGGCGCAAATCTCTGCCTGTCCCAGCGCCAGGTTTCGTTCATGCATTGAACCCTTATTGTTATCGCTGTCCTTTAGGCAAGACATATCCCAGTTGTGAAGTGGCGTGTGCGAAAGACGTTGAGGCCGTAATCCAGACAACCACGTCAGGTCAGATTGCAGCTTTCCTTGCTGAACCCATTCAGGGCGTGGCCGGTTTCATAACGCCGCCCAAAGAGTATTTCAAAATCGTTTTCAAGATCATCAAAAACTACGGCGGGCTCTTCATTTCAGATGAAGTCCAGACCGCCTGGGGTAGAACGGGCAAAAAGTGGTTCGGGATCGAGCAATGGGAAGTGACACCCGATATCATCACGTCTGCCAAAGGGCTGGGAAATGGCGTGCCTATCGGCGTCACCATGACACGCCCGGAGATTGCCGCCAGCTTTAAGGGATTGCAGATCTCAACTTTTGGCGGTAATCCTGTAACTTCAGTGGCAGCGAAAGCGGTAATTGATCTGATTGAAGAAGATCGCCTGATGGACAACGCTTACACGGTTGGCAACTATTTCCGCCAGGGGCTGGAGGCGCTGAAGGAAAAGTTTAGCCAGGTGGGCGATGTCCGCGGCATGGGCCTGATGCAGGCAATGGAGTTCGTGAAGGACCCGGCCAGCAAGGAGCCTGACCCTGGCGCCACGAATCAGTTTATGGAGGAGTGCCGCAAGCGTGGACTTCTGGTGGGCAAGGGCGGCCTTTACGGTAACGTGGTGCGCACATCGCCGCCCCTGAACATCACAAAGTCAGATGTGGATGAAGCCATCCGCATCATGGACCAGGCCCTTGCTGCCATTTCGCCGGCACTGGCGGACGCTGCAACCCTCCGTTGAGCTGTGGGGCTGCTGCTGTAATATATGGTGTCTGAGGGGGAAAATGGCCACAATGGTTTTTTGCACTGTTTGCGGTAAACAGATCCACGAATCTGCCGTGAGTTGTCCGGCATGTGGAGCAGTCCAACAGAACAAGCCCGCGGTCGCCATGGGAATGCCGTCCATCGCGTCACCCACTGACAAACGAATCCTGCCTGCGTTTCTGCTGTGCTTTTTTCTTGGAATCTTTGGCGCTCATCGCTTTTACGTGGGCAAGGTGGGCACAGGCATAGCGCAGATTTTCACCATTGGCGGCCTGGGCATTTGGACCCTGGTAGATCTCATCCTCATCCTTACCGGCAGCTTTACCGATAAGAACGGAGTGCGAATCAGGGAGTGGACATAGGGGTTAAACCGCGTAATCAGGGTTTTCGCACTATCGCGCCCAAATGGTATTGCTTTCGCACTTCTTTAACGCACCGGGTTTCTCCGCAACCGCGTTACACGCCTACGTAAGCTTTGCCACGCATATTGCCCTGACCTGGACAGCATTCTGCTCTTGAGCTTTTGACCTTCGCAGCACAAAAGCATTCTTGCTCAATGCCAATGATGTTTTCCCGAAACAATCGCGGAAGCTAAAACCGAACTGTTTCAAGCATCATCACGGCCGCGTTGCGCTCTATGTTCCAATCACTCTGCCCCTCTCCACTTCATCTAAACTAATAAAAGAGGCAAGGAGGACAACATGGGTGCAGAGCGGGCGATTGAATTCGGCAGGCGGAGCCTGGCCAGCATTAACCCTGCAACGGAGGAGCTGTTGCGTGAGTATGAACAGCATACTGACCATGCAGTGGAAAGAAAGCTCCAGCTTGCGCAGGACTGCTTCTCTTCCCTCCGCAAACTTGGATTTGCCAAGCGTGCCTCAATGATGCTGCGGGCTGCAGAGATTCTGGAGAAAGAGAAGCAGACATTCGGGCGCTTGATGACCCAGGAAATGGGCAAGACGCTGGCATCAGCAATTCAGGAAGCAGAAAAGTGTGCTTTCGGCTGCCGATACTATGCTGAAAACGCTGAACGTTTTCTAGCAGAAGAGCCGGCCCAGACGAATGCCACACGGAGCTTTGTTCGCTATCAGCCACTCGGGCCGGTCCTGGCAGTAATGCCATGGAATTTTCCTTTCTGGCAGGTATTTCGCTTTGCTGCTCCCGCTCTCATGGCCGGCAATGTGGGACTGCTGAAACACGCGTCAAACGTGCCGCAATGCGCGCTGGCCATTGAAGAAATTTTCCGCAATGCCGGCTTTCCTGAAGGTGCTTTTCAAACTCTGCTCATTGACTCAAAGCGTGTCCCCGGAGTGATTGCGGATTCTCGCATTGCCGCTGTGACGCTGACGGGAAGCGTAGGAGCGGGAAGCAGCGTGGCCGAAACCGCCGGCAAGCAGATCAAGAAAACGGTGCTTGAACTCGGTGGAAGTGATCCGTTTATCGTCATGCCAAGTGCCAACCTGGACAAGGCGATTGAGACGGGGGTGCAGGCCCGGATTATCAACAATGGACAGTCCTGCATTGCCGCCAAACGGTTCATAGTTGACAGGCGCATTGCTGAGGAATTCGACAAAAAGTTCGTGGAGAAGATGAAATCGTTAAAGGTTGGCGACCCGATGGATCCTTCCACGCACGTTGGGCCTCTGGCTACGGAAGATGGTCTCAAGACTTTGGAAGCGCAGGTCAGAGAGACCGTGCAGATGGGTGCCCGTGTTCTGCTGGGAGGCAAGAGGCTGAACCGGAAAGGATATTTCTTCGAGCCAACAGTGCTGGCCGACATACCGGCTGGCTCGCCGGTCTGGGAAGATGAGCTGTTTGGCCCTGTCGCTTCCCTTTTCCGCTGCGACGGAATGGAAGACGCGATCCGGATTGCGAACGGTACAAAATTCGGTTTGGGCGCCTCGGCCTGGACAAATGATGAAGGCGAGCGCGAGATGTTCATCAGTGAAATTCAGTCCGGACTGGCATTCATCAACGCCATGGTAGCTTCCGACCCGCGCATTCCCTTTGGCGGAGTCAAGCAGTCAGGCTACGGCCGCGAGCTGAGCTATCACGGGATTCGTGAGTTCGTGAACGTAAAGAGCGTGGCAATTTATGAGGTGAAAGAAAACCGGAGCGGGACGGAATAAGCGTTGGCGGTCTTTATTGTGAAAATGAAGCGCACCGGCGAGCCGATGCGCTTTTGGTTTTGAGCAGCGCTGTAACTAGAACTGTAATTTCAGCGCTAGCTGTATCTGCCTTGAAGAGCCTGAGTCGCCCGTCGGGAACCGCGTGCTTCCGATGGTTGTGAACGAAGTGAACTGGTTCGCCTTGGGATTCGACGTAGGTCCCGGCGCAAGAGATGCCGCCAGAATACCACCAGAACTCCCTGGCTGCCCGTAGTTCGGATGATTGAGGACATCGAAAGCATCGACCCTGAGCTGAAGGTTCGTGCGTTCGGTGAGCTTCGTGTTTTTGGCCACGCTAAAGTCGAGGTTTGTGAAACCCGGACCGTAGACAGAGTTGCGCCGCATGTTTCCAAGCTGACCAGGCAAGGGCGCCGTAAAGACATCAGGATTTGCAATCCACTGCCCCAGTGGGTTGCCACTAACGTGAATAGGTCCGTTCTGAACCGGGGTAACAGTATTGGCCACGCCATTAATTTGGCTCGACGTATTCATCACGATGGTGAACGGATTGCCTGTTTGCCAGGTGAAGATTGGCGCAAGCTGCCAGCCACTGGTTAAGCGATTGCCCTTGAATGGAAGGTCATAGATTGCGTTGGCAATAAAACGATGGCGCACATCAAAATCGGAATTCGACCGGCTGGCAAATATATTGGTGCTGTCCTGGAAGACAACGCCTTCATTGTTCCGGGAAGTCTCGTCGATCGAATGCGAATACGTATATGACGCGTTGAGCTGCACGCCATGCGTTACGTGCTGCGTGAATGATGTCCAGAGTGCGTTGTAATTTGAGTTGCTGCCGCTCTCGCGTTCGGTGACCGAGGCCGCGAGTGGAGCGTTGGGCAGAATTGGGCTGTTCGGCGACAGAAGCTGGAACGGCAGATTAGGATTGGTGGCACCGGATGTCACCACGCCGAAGACCCGCGTTTGATTCACGTTGATATCGTTTTCAAGGTGAGTTCCCTTATTCCCGAAGTAGCCCACCATCAAAGCCGAAGAGCGGGTAATCTGCTGCTGAACGTTCAGATTCCAGGATTGAACATTGGCGTTCTTGAAATTCGGATCAACAAACAACGGAGCAATGCTGCTCGGTGGCCCATTGAAGAGCGCGGGCAAACTGGCAAAG
>DATFDA010000336.1:0-4135 GCA_035252525.1 Candidatus Angelobacter sp.
TTCCCGCGAACGGTACGGATCGTTTATTACCCAGTATGGCTTGGAATCGGGCGGAAAATTGCCGTCACGAAACACGGGAATATGCTGAATGCCGATGATGATTCCGTGCCCATGACGGTCGTGGTTATGATCGCCATCGCCATCGCCGTCGCGGTCGCTACCCTGGTTCTTCAGCCACGCCAGCATGCGGTCGCTCTCTTGTTGCGTCTGCGGCGGCAGAGGTGGCAGAGGCCGCGCCTCAAAAGTGTCATAGTTGCCCAGTAGCTCGGAATCAATCACCAGGAAGGTCACATTCTTCACCTGAAACCGGTAATAGTCCTTGCCGAATGCGCTCCGGTAGCGGTCAACGTCGTGTGAATGCACATCATGATTCCCCGGAGCGTAGTAGATGGGCGCCTTCAGCTTTTTGAGAATGGATTTGGCTTTGTCCCATTCCGCCGGGTTCTCTCCAATATCGCCGCTCAAGATAACGGCGTCAGGATGGCGGGAGTTGATCATATCCACCGCGCGACGCAGGTTGTCAGCGGCATGCGGCGAGTGTTGCTCGCCCAGGTGTGTATCACTGAGTTGCGCAATCGTTACCTGTGCCTGCGCAGCGCGCGTGCACACAAACAGTGCGTAAAGTAAAAACAGTCCGGCCATCCACTTCAGGCCCGTTGTAAGCGAAACCGTCCAGACTTCCAGGGTTCGTTGGTTCATTTTTTCTTTAGAAGCTGCTCTCAAAGCGCGAGTTGCAGGCCCACGCTGGACAAGCGCAGCCGCGGAACTTATCTTTATGTGTCGCATCTAACACCTATGCCAAATTTACAAACAGCCGTTCTGGGCGGCGGTTGCTTCTGGTGCCTGGAAGCCGTCTTTGACAAGCTTCAGGGCGTAAAGTCCGTTGAATCGGGATACATGGGCGGAACCGTGAGGAATCCCGCGTATCGCGAGGTCTGCGAGGGCAACACCGGACACGCTGAAGTCATCCGCATCGCCTTTAACGCTGATGAGCTTTCGTTTCCGGAGTTGCTGGAAGTCTTCTTTCTCATCCATGATCCCACCACGCTGAACCGCCAGGGCAACGACATTGGGACGCAGTACCGGTCTGTGATCTTCTACACGTCCGATGAACAGCGCCGCCAGGCCGAACAGGCGATTGCCGCGCTCAACGCCTCACGAACCAATCCCAGTCCCGTGGTTACGGCGGTTGAGCCGGCGAAAGAATTCTTCATGGCGGAGGACTATCACCAGGAATACTTCGCCACTAATTCCTATCAACCGTATTGCCAGTTCGTAGTTGCTCCCAAACTGAAAAAATTCCAGGAAAAATTCGCCGAGAAGATGAAGGTCTAGAAATCCAGCCGCTCTGCCTGGGAGCCTGCGCCCTGCGGGTTCCCGAATCCAGCTTCTCTGCAAATGCCACAGTATGCATCCAAAGAACCAAGCGCCTCAATTTGTCTGAATTTGAAATAGCTGAGGGAGAAATTCTGAATGAAACGCCTATTGACAGTTCTTTGTGCAGTCTTGTTCAGCTTCTCAATGGCCCTGGCTGCCCAGTCCACTTCTGCGCAGTCAGACGACAATTCGGCCAAGCAGGACAAGAAAATAGAGAAGGCAGAGAAGAAAGAAGCCAAGGCCGCCGAAAAAGGCAAAGACATGAAATTGACCGGCTGGGTCAAGGAAGAGAGCGGCAAAACGGTCTTCGTCAACGACAAAGACAAGAAGTCATGGGACATCGCCAACCCTGATGCGGTGAAGGGCCACGAAGGCCATCACGTGAAGGTGAGCGCGAAACTTGACGAAGCCAACCACTCAGTCACCATCGATAACCTGACCATGATGCGGGCCAGCAAACAATCGGGCGGTAAGCACTAAAATCAATTTTGAACCGGTCGTGTGTCAGTGGCGGAAGCCTTCGCGCTTCCGCCTTTAATTTTTTGCGGGGCTGTTCAACCCCGGCGCGCTGCGTTAAGGTGAAAAGATGCCCCTGCCTTCCGGCGATCAGAAACTGGTCCAGATTGTAGACGCGGCCCTGGCGGAAGCCGCCCGCACGAGCGGTCCATGGCTGATGTGCCGCACTGGCTGTACACAGTGCTGCATTGGACCGTTTCCCATCTCGCAGCTTGATGCTGAACGCCTCCGCGCCGGCTTGCGCGAGCTCGAAACTTCTGATCCCGCGCGCGCATCCCTTGTTCGTAAACGCGCCCGCGTATCTGTTGCGCGATTAAAAGCTGATTTCCCTGGCGATCCCACGACCGGAATTCTTGCCGAAGATGATGCAGCCCTGGAACGCTTCACCACCTTTGGCGAAGAAGAGCCCTGCCCTGCTCTCGACCCGAAGACCGGCAGGTGCGATTTGTACTCTGCTCGTCCCATGACCTGCCGGACATTTGGTCCTCCGGTACGCTCGGGCCCGGAAGGCGGACTTGGCGTTTGCGAGCTTTGCTATCGCGGCGCGAGCGATGAACAGATTGCCGCCTGTGAAATGGTTCCGGATCCGGACGAGCTTGAACCCGGTCTGATCCAAGAAGCGGAAAATGCGACCGGATTCAAGGGAAACACGATTGTGGCTTTTTGCCTGGCTGGAGAAGGACCAGCCAATGCGGTTCGCAAACGCAAAAAGTAAGCCCTGCCATCGGAGCAGGGCTCGCAAAACTTTCTGGATTTCAATCAGTGAGCTGGAGTCTGGAAGCTTCCTTCTTTGCGAACATCGCCATCGTGGGTCATGACTTTCCAGGTACAGGTAGAGCTCGGCTTAAGTCCGTTAAGCGTAACCGAGTGATTGGTTCCGCCACCCCTGTGATAGGCAATCTTGTCTTTGCCCCAGCCGCAGTTGTAGTGGACATCATTGGCGCCCGGCTTATTGGTAACCCAGTCCAAAGTTGCTGAAGTTCCAGTCAGGTTTGCAACATTCGGCCCGGAGGTGATGTGGACAGCCCTTTCACCGGCGTCCTCTCTTGCATCAGCGGTCTTGGACTGGTCTTTGTCCTTGTCCATCTGGGCCGCCTTGGCTTTTTGGTCCTTATCTTTGTCCTTGTCCTTGTCATTTTCCTGAGCCTGGACGATGCCGCCAGTCAGGGCGAGTGTCAACACAAACAGCAAAATCCTCTTCATTGCAATCCTCTCAACGTGTATCAGTTGGACGAGAGTGGCGATTTGGCAAGTGTGATGCTTCTACTTTCCCGCGTGCTGCTCGGCCAAGTTCCGGCTCCAAGGCCCGCGAGATGGTTACTATCTGGTTATCATGCTGAACACGGCGCAACGGATGGAGTTGCGGAAGAAAGATAAGATTCGTGCTCGGAACAGCAGCTCGCGTTGCGCCAGCAACTCTCTCCTACTCTGATTCCAGCGATCGCAGATGCGTTACTCGTATCTGAGCGCGACCATAGGATCAACCCTCGTGGCACGGCGAACAGGGACCAGCGCAGCCAGCAGAGCTACGGCAGCCAATCCGCCCACCACCGCACTGAAAGTGGCAGGATCGTATGCGCTCACCTGGTACAGCATGCTCTTCACCAGCCGCGTTCCCAGAAGCGAAATCAAAACTCCGGCTCCGAGACCGGCGGCTGTGAGCGAGGCAGCGTGCCTCATGACAAGACGTAAGACATCGCCTCGTTGCGCGCCCAGGGCCATGCGGATGCCGATTTCACGCGTGCGCTGTGTCACCAGATAGGAAAGCACGCTGTACAGTCCGGTGCAGGCCAGCAGCAGAGCCAAACCAGCGAAGCTGCCCAGCAGCAACGTTTGCAGTCCGGCATCTTCAACGTCATGGGCAATGACCTGCTCCATGGTTCTTGCCTGAAAAATGCCCAGGGAACTATCCACCGAGCGCAAGGTGGCCCGTACTGCAGGAACCAGAGCCTTTGGATCGCCGCTGGTCTTGATGGCAACGGATGAGCCAAACCCTCCCTCGTTGAAAGCGAGGCTCAGGGGATAGTACGCCTGTGGGTGCGGCGGCAAGCGAACACCCCATTCGTTCACATCACCCACCACGCCGAGTACCCGAACCGGGAGACCTCCCCAACGATAAACTTTTCCGACGGGATTCTGCCCAGGCCAGAATGTCTCCGCAGTAGCGCGGCTGATGATCGATTCAAAACCGAGCCCGGGCGGCACATTCTTGAATTCAGGATCCGTCTTGCTCAACTCTTCC
>DATFDA010000337.1:0-11179 GCA_035252525.1 Candidatus Angelobacter sp.
TCGTCTCCATTCTCCGCGCATCAGCCGGCATACCTGCGCGTGGTCTGATGGAAGCTGTGCTTCAGTCCGTTCAGAGCTTCAGTCCCGGCGAGCAGGCGGATGATTTAACTCTCATCGTATGCATCTGCCGATAGCTTGCCCCAAGGATCAGCAACGGATATCAAACCGATTTCTCAGAATCTCAGTAATTCAGGTTAAAGTTCAGCACATTCCAGTAAATGACAAACCACACGTAGCCAACGCAGGCGAGCAGAACTACGGCATTCCAGAACTTGGTCCACCACCAAACGTTATGATCTCGCCAGGAGCGGACGGCTGCGACAAAAACCAGAAACAGTCCCGCGGCCCCCAGCACCCCGATAATCTGGAGCAAATGAATGCGCAAGTCGAGTTTCTCACTGAAGTCGCCGGGATTGTCGCCGGAGACCGCCAAAACTATGCCGAGGACAAAGATCAGGTTTACGGCGCAGACCAGGCGTATCCACAGCCGTCCCTGCATGGTGGGGGCCTCAATTTCAAGCCGGTGATGATAATGGCGGCGAACCAGGGCGCCGGCCGGCCAGAACAGCAGAGTGAGGGCCATGATTACCAGGCCGCAAACGATCAGTATGAGATTGAAATTTCCATTGTTCTGCAAGGATGTGTGCTGGTAAACCACCGCGGGAAAATTGGGCGCCAGCTCGAGATGATTGTTGGCATCACGACGGAACGCCAGCAACTCCTGGCCGTTTACTGCGCGATAAAGGAGCGGCTGCACTTCCTGCCACGTTTTTAGTTCGCCATTGAAGTCTTTGAATGGTGAAACTTTGATGGTCCCGTCTGGCTGCGGAACCACATTGACCTGTCCAAAGGCATTGGCCACTTTGAGCAAGTTGCTCTCTGAGCGTCGGCTGGCAATGTAATGTCCGGCCACCGCTTTTGCATCCTCGCCAGCGCTGGCCAGCTTCTGCGCTGGCGGAGGGGTGTAGGGAAAATAGCGGTCGAGGAAGTGGTTCCACAGCGCTGTACGGGAACTGAGTTCGCCTTTGCCCTGGCTGTTGTAGGAGACGAAGAAGCCTACGCCGGCGTCCAGCACAAGATGGAGGTCGCTGTGAAAATAGACGGTATCGCCTCCGTGTCCAATGATCCTGTGTCCATTGCGAGTTTCTTCGTAAAGGCCGAGGCACATGCCGTTGAGAGCGTCATTCAGCGCGAACTGGCGGGAGTGCATGGTCTGGGCTGTTTCCGGGCGGAGAATTTGCGCGTCGGCGTATTTGCCGTCCTGTAGATGGGCAATCATGAAATGAGCAAGATCAGCAGCCGAGGCTGAAAGCGCGCCTGCGGGCGCTTCTTCCACAATTTCAAATTTTTTTGGCTTGCCTGTGCCTGTCGTATAACCGTTAGACATCAGCGGCTTCAGGTCCGCAGGCAATGGCTGCGCAAAGGTGGAATGCTCCATCTGCAGAGGCTTAAAGATGTTCTCCGCCACATAATCGTTAAACGATTTTCCGGAGACGCGCTCCACAATGTACCCAGCCAGGGCGGCGCCGTAATTGGAGTACGCGGGCGTGACTCCGGGAGGGAAGATGCGCTGCGGCATGTGGGAGACCAGATGTTGCCGCAAGGTGGAAATGGGCATTCCTTCAGCGTTGATCAGATCTTTGATCTGCTCTTCAAATCCCGGCGTATGCGTCATCAGGTTGCGCATGGTGATGGGCTTGGGGAATGTGGCCGGGATTTTGAAGTCGAGATAGAAGTTGACGTCCTTATCCAAATCAATCTTGCCTTGTTCCACCAACTGCATCACGGCGGTCCAGGTGAAGAGCTTTGAAATGGAGCCGGGACGAAAGAGTGTGCCGTCCACCGAAACAGGCGTTTTCTTTTCCACGTCGCTGTACCCGTACCCGCGAGCAAAAAGAACCTTTCCGTCCTTTACCACCAGCACCACAGCTCCGGCAATGTTTTCGCGTTCAAGTTGCATGGGCACAAAACCGTCAAGAAATGCCGCCACATCCGCCGCCGTCATTTCATGAGGTGTTTCAGTGACCCTGGCTTCTTCGCCGGCGGGCTGCGCGGGAGGCGCGGGTTGTGCCGGTGGAACTTTGGGTTGTTGCGCGGTATCGGCGCTGGATAAGAGCAATAAAGCAAGAACAAGACTGAGCAGAGCAAAACGCGGCTTCATTTGGCTCCTGGCGGTCCGGCTGAAATGTAAGTAAAGGAACGAGAGGAAATATATCACGCGGCTTCCGCGCCGCAGCGTTGTCGGCTGCTCGCATTGTGGGACAACGCCGGGAATTGCTTAGGAATAGAGTTGCTCCAATTACAGCCCGTGATAGCGGCGACGTAAACGCTGGTCGCGGCGAATGTCCGCTCTCAGGGTTCGTATAGCGTCCTTGTCGCGCTGGATCTGGACGTGATCTTCACGAATTTGGGGTTTCGGGGCGTGGCTGCGCTGGTCGAAAACCAGGCGGTTGCGGTCCTGCTGGAGTTGCCATTGGTAACGCTGGAGTTCCCGCTGGTCATTTTGCAGGTCAATTCCGTTGCCCGCTTGTGCCGGAAGAACAGCCGACGAACTGAGACAAACACTTAACATGGTGAATGCAACAAGTCGCATAGCAGCCCCCAGCGCCAGAGTACCCGGACTTTCTAACACAGTTTCCCCTGGAAGTCGCGAATTTTTCCAGCCCCAAAGTGCATGGTCTGAGGCAGGCGCGCCAAACCGGACACATGGCCCTGGCATCTCAACCGGTGAAATGTCAGTGATTCCGCATCCGATTCCTGTGTTCGGCACCATTGCTGTGCTTGTGCTGGGCGCGATCATTCTTTCCGTCGGACACAAAGTTGTGGAGTCCCGCTCAACCAATCCCAAAGAGGACTATCGACGGCAGCGGCTGCTCAGCACGCTCGTTCTTGTTATTGGCGCGGCAATCATTGTGGCGCTCTGGTCCAGGCTCTTCCAGCACACCAGCACCTTCCTGGGCCTGATTGGGGCCGGACTGGCGGTAGCGTTGCGCGAGCCGCTGCTCAGCATTGCCGGACGGATCGCGATTTTTGTCGGGCATATGTACACCGCTGGTGACCGCATTGAGATCAACAAGATGAGTGGTGACGTGATTGACGTTGGATTTTTCTATACGCGCATGATGGAGATTGGAAACTGGATTGGGGGGGACCAATACAGCGGCCGGTTGATCCAATTTGCCAACGCGCAGGTCTTCGGGGCAGCGGTGTTCAATTACACCCGTAACTTCGCTTATGTGTGGGATGAGATCAAGCTGCCTGTTACGTATAGCAGCAATATTCAGGCGGCACGAGACATTCTCAAGAATACAGGAGGTGAGTACACGCGGGAATTTATGGCCGGGGCCGAAGCTCAGATTGAAAAGATGGAAAGAATTTTCCGTGTTCCGCGATTTGAAGTGGAGCCGGTGGTGTACATGAAAGTGACAGACAACTGGGTAGAACTCACGCTTCGCTATCTGGTTGCGCCCAACAAACGGCGCGCTGCAAGCAGTTATATCTTCGAAAATATCTTTAAAGAAATCAAACAGCGGGAAGACATACAGATTGCCTCCAGCAGCATGAGCCTGACCGTGCAGAATGCGGATTCAGCGCAGCCCAAGCCCACGGATAAACAAACGAGGGAAGAGAAACCCAAAGCAGCTTGATGGTTATTCAACGCGACGAGGGATTCAGTTTACCGCGGGCGCGCAACCCATTCATGGCCCAGATTCCTAGCAACGGGCCTACTGCCATGCTGGCCATAGCCCAGGGCCATCCAAAGTGTGCTGCTACGGCCGCGAGCCAGCGGACGCTGAACGCTGTCAGCAGAAATCCGGCGGCAACCTGGCAGGTAAGCGCGGTGCCAACATAGCTCTTGTCTGATACTTCGCTGATGATGGTGGAGAACTGCGCCGAGTCGGCGATTACGGCGATGCCCCAGATAAGTGAAAGTCCAAGCAGCAGCATGGGGTGATGAAACACCAGCGCTGCCACAATGCAGCAGGCAGAGCTCACGGACATGGCAATCATGGTCACGCGAGCGCGCTGCGCCACACGCGCCGATGCTGTTTCATCCTGTAGTTTGTCACTGGCGGCGCCGGCCCAAATGCAGCCAACAGCGCCAATGGCGATGGCCGCTGCTGAGGCCAGCTCGTACTTGCTGCGTGGCCAACCGGAAGATGCGGCAAAAATGACGGCTGCCCAGCCCCAAAATCCGTAAAGCTCCCACATATGGCCCAGGTAACCAAGGTTGGCCAGGCGCAACGGGCGGTTGCGAATAATCTCAAATACCTGTCCGAAATCCAATGCCGACTTCGGCATGGCGAACGGGCCCTGGCGAACGGCAAAGGCCACAATCAGCGCGCCAAGCGCGGCTTGCAGGCTGCCCAGAAGCACCACACCCTGCCAGGCAATACTTCCAACGGAATTCACTCCGTGCGGCACCGCTGAGCCAACGGTCAAGGCTCCAATCATGACGCCCAGGGCCAGTCCACGCCCGCGTTGAAACCATCCGGCCATAATTTTCATTCCTACCGGATAGACTCCAGCCAGGAAAAAGCCCGTGACGCCGCGCAGGAGGATCGCCGTGAGTGGATGTTCTGCAGTCAGCGCAAAGCCAGCATTGGCGGCTGATGCGGCCAAAGCGGAAAACACGAAAACAGGGATAGGACTGAAAACGTCAGAGATATTGAAGAGGGCAAAAGTGACGGCGCCAATAGCAAAGCCCAGTTGCACAGCAATGGTCAACCATGAGCCCAGCGCAATCCCTGAGTGCCACAAAGCGGTGATTTGAGGCAGAACAGCGGTCCCAGTAAACCACAGTGACATGGCCAGGAGTTCCGCCAACGAGAGCAAAAGAAGAACCCGCCGCGAAGATACATCGCGGCGGGTTGCAACTTCACTCGAAGTCGCCACTAACCTTTTATTTTCCTGCGTTCGCAGGATGTGACGACTGCTGTGGGATCAACAGCCTCGCTGTCTCTTTGCATCTCAACGATCTTGCCTTCTTTATCAATCAGGAAGGTCACGCGGCGGGCAGCTTTGTATTGCGGGTTGTAGATTCCGTACTCTTTGGTCACGTCTCCGCCCCAGTCACTTAACAAGGGGAAGTTGATTCCAATCTTGTCCGCGAAAGCGGCGTTGCTGAATGTGCTGTCCATGCTAACACCCAGGACCTGGGTGTCTGCGGCTTCCAGCTTCTTCAAATTCTGCTGGTAAGCCTGCATTTCGCGAGTTCAACCACCGGTGAAGGCGAAAACGATAAATGCCAAAGCCACGTTCTTCTTGCCACGGTAATCGCTCAGCTTTACCGGCTTGCGGTTCTGATCGAGCAAGGTGAAATCGGGCGCTGTATCGCCGACTTTGAACTTGGGTTCGGGGGGAGCTTCTTTCTTTTCGCTCTGGGCCCATAAAGCAGTGCCGGATTGCTGGAGCACCAGCGCCAGCATCCATAAAAACAAAATAGCGGTACTTTTGCGCACGACTTTCCTCCGAGCTTTAATGACTACAGCCAGTAAGCCTATATCTCTCAGAAGCCAGCGTCAATGCTTTCAATGAACGCCTTACCGCCCGGTTGGTGCGGAACTTCCATGGCAGCGTGGGTGTTAGTATCTGCCGAGAGGTTGATCATGAAATCTGCATTCATATTTTTTGCCGCACTGATACTGCCAAGCATTGCATGGCCGCAGACCACGCCGGTAGCAACGGCACAACCCAATACCATCTTTGCCGGAGCGGACGGCAAGTTCGAAGCCAATCCGGATACCGCTGTGCTGCGCCTGGATATCTCCTCGCAGCAGGACACCTCGCGAGCAGCTTATGACAAGGTGGCCGCTGCGGCTGAGCAGTTGAGAGGCGTTCTGCGAAGGAACGGCATTGATCCTAAAAGTGCTCAGATCGGCTTTTATGCCGTGCAGCCGGTTTATGACTGGAAAAATCCCAAGCACAAAGTGATCGCTTACCATGTTGTGACCAGCGTGACCCTTAAGCTCAAGGATTTCGCCAAAGTGGGCGTTCTGACCGAGCAGCTTGCAGATATCGAAGAGACCCAGAACCAATCCCTCAGCTATACGCTCGAAGATATTGAAGAGGCGAAAAATAAAGCTGCAGGGGATGCTTTGAAAAAAGCCCGGAGCCAGGCTGCGGCGGTGGCTACCTCCGGAGGGCGCAGCCTTGGCGAGCTGCTCTATGCCTCAGTGGATGTAAATCAGCCAGTGATCATGCCGGTAATGGCTCGGACGCCAATGGCCGCCGCCAAAATGGGAGCGGCGGAGATAGCCCCAGCGACGGCTGAGTTTACCCCAGAGACCGTCACGGTTAATGCTCACGTGAATGCAATGTTTGCTCTGAAATAGACAGGGATACCGGGTTCCAGAGTAGCTGCTCTGGCAACGATCAGACTTACTTGGAAAATTTTTCAAGAGAAGGGAATTACTACCATGCAAGTCCGGGTCGAACTCTATCTAAGCCCTTTATTTTCAATGGGCATCTGTTTGGCACAGGGGGTGCAATAACACAAGGCAGACGAAGTGGCGCGCATCGGGGCGCTTTCGAGGATCTAACGGCCAGAGATCCTTTCGAAAGTGCCTCGTTGCATTTTTGGAGAAAATTGAAGCTTCATCGGGCGCACTTCGCAAGCCCATTCTCAACCTGATGGTTTTAGATTCTGGAGTAAGACTTTTCTCAGAAATTAGACGAGTTGGACTTTCTCGCGCAGATCAATCCCTGCTCTTCTCAAGATGGCGGCAATTTCGCCGTCGTTCAGGCGAGTGGCGTCGTATTCCACGCGGACGGTGTGTTCCTTCTCGTCAAATTTGATCTTGCGCACACCGTAGACCTCCCAGGCGTTGTTGAGGGCCAGCATCTGCTTTTCGCCCGGAGGCATTCCGTATTTGAAGACCACATCCAGCAGGGTCATTCCGTTGCCACCTCATTCGCACCGGACCGCGACTTTAGCGCGGCCGGACCTAATTTGAAATTCTGGAAACCAATCTAACACACAGATGCTAAAGCCGAAGCGGCTTAGCCTGGCAGCGCATGAGCTATTTGATCTGAATCTCCACTCACAAGAATCACATCTCTATACCATATAGGGGTATACTGTATCAGGAATTCTGCGAGGCGTGATTCATGGCCCAGAAACAAAGCAATTTAGAAAAAGGCGCGCTGCAACACGATGCAGATGCGAAAGAAGCGTTGCTGTTGCGGCTTCGGCGCGTGGAAGGGCAGGTGCGTGGCGTGCAAAAGATGATTGAGGAAGAGCGCTACTGCCCTGACGTGCTCACCCAGATGTCAGCCATTCATGAGTCTTTGCGCGCGGTGGAACGCATTCTGATGAAAAACCATCTTCAGCATTGCACCACGGAAGCGCTGCGCTCCGGGGATCCGAAGAAAGCGCAAAGGACCTACGACGAGCTCACGGAGCTGTTTTACAAGCACGCACGGTAACGAGGGGAAGCAATGGATCCGGTGAAAACCATGGTACGCGATGTGGTCTGCAACATGAATGTGGACCCGACCAACGCCCGCGCTCGAGAAGAATACAAGGGCACGACCTATTATTTCTGCTGTACGGGATGCGCAAATAAATTTAAAGCCGATCCAGAAAAGTATCTCAGCGCGAAACCTGTAAACGGATTGGTTCAGCTCGGCGGCATAAAGGCGGCGCAGCCGATGAATACGCCGCCGCAAAAAACCTCGGCTGCGGCCCAATCGCCGGCAGCGACGGGCGGTGTCGTGTACGTCTGCCCCATGGATCCTGAAATCCGTGAAAGCAAACCGGGACCATGCCCCTCTTGCGGCATGGCATTGGAACCGCAAGCTGTTGAATATACCTGTCCCATGCACCCGGAGATTATGAGCGATAAGCCGGGGTCGTGTCCTATTTGCGGCATGGCCCTTGAGCCGCGCGTGGCAGCGGGAACTCATGAAGAAGACGATACCGAGTTGGGCAGCATGACACGGCGTTTCTGGACCGGCGTGGCGCTGAGCATCCCGTTACTGATTCTTTCCATGGGAGGCATGGTCACGTGGAGTCCTCTCCGTGCGATGCCAATGGGTCTATTTGACTGGTTGCAACTGGCGCTGGCGACTCCCGTGGTGCTCTGGGGCGGATGGCCTTTCTTCCAGCGTGGGTGGGCTTCACTAGTCAATCGGCGCCTGAACATGTTTACTCTGATCGCGGTCGGCACCGGGACGGCTTACGTGTACAGCCTGGTAGCGACTTTGGCTCCCGGAATATTTCCCAATACTTTTCGTGGGCACAATGGCGCGGTGGACGTGTATTTCGAGACCAGCGCGATCATCGTCACCCTGGTGCTGCTGGGACAGGTACTTGAGTTGCGCGCTCGACGCCAGACTGGGACCGCGATCCGGGCCTTGCTTGATCTGAATCCGAAGACGGCGATTCGTATGCATGCCGATGGAACAGATGAAGAAATTTCTCTGGAGCAAGTGAAACATGGAGATCGGCTGCGGGTTCGCCCCGGCAGCCGCGTGCCTGTGGATGGCACGGTGGAGGGAGGGAACAGCTCTATCGACGAATCCATGATCACTGGAGAGTCAATTCCGGTGGAAAAAGCCGCGGGCGCAAAGGTGATTGGCGGGACGGTGAACCAGACGGGCGCGTTTGTGATGCGTGCGGAAAAGCTGGGATCGGAAACGCTGCTGGCGCAGATTGTGCGCATGGTGGCAGAAGCCCAGCGGAGCCGCGCGCCGATTCAATCGCTGGCGGACAAAGTTTCAGGCTATTTTGTTCCCGCAGTTATTGTTGTGGCAGCCCTCACATTTGTTTTCTGGGGATTGTTCGGACCTGATCCGCGCTTTGCGCACGCGGTGATCAATGCGGTTGCGGTGCTGATCATTGCCTGCCCATGCGCTCTTGGGTTGGCTACGCCCATGGCCGTGATGGTGGGAACTGGCCGCGGAGCCCACGCCGGAGTTCTGGTGAAGAATGCCGAGGCTCTGGAAACCATGGGGAAAGTTGACACGCTGGTCTTCGACAAAACGGGAACGCTCACGGAAGGCAAACCCAAGCTCACTGAAGTGGTGGCGACCGGAGCTGTAGCAGAAAAAGAATTGCTGCGGCTCGCAGCTTCACTTGAGCGATCAAGTGAGCATCCGCTGGCAGCAGCGATTGTAAGAGGCGCACAGGAGCGGGGCCTGCATCCCAGCAGCACGGGCAATTTCCAGTCCCTCACCGGCCAGGGCGTGTACGGTCACGTGGACGGCCACGAGGTGGTTCTGGGTAGCGCGGCCTTGCTGGCTTCGAGGAACATCGATGCTGCGCCGCTCGCCAAAGCAGCCGACGAACTTCGCGAGAAAGGCCAAACGGTGATGCTGGCGGCAATCGACGGCCAGGAGGCAGGAGTGATTGCCGTAGCTGACCCAATCAAGCCCTCAAGTCGTGAAGCCCTGCAAGCATTGCGGCGCGATGGCCTGCATATGGTCATGCTCACCGGGGACAACCGCATCACAGCTCAGGCGATTGCGCGCGAACTAGGAATCGAGACGTTTGAAGCCGAGATTCTGCCGGAGAAGAAAGCGCAAGTAGTGAAAGAACTCCAGAGCAAAGGCCGTATCGTAGCTATGGCTGGCGATGGTGTGAACGACGCTCCTGCGCTGGCACAGGCAAACGTCGGCATAGCCATGGGAACCGGCACCGATGTTGCCATGGAAAGCGGCGACATTACCCTGATCAAAGGCGACCTGCGCGGCATCGTCCGGTCACGCAACCTGAGCCGCTCCACCATGCGCAACATACGGCAGAACCTGTTCTTTGCCTTTGTCTACAACCTGCTGGGCGTGCCGATTGCGGCGGGAATTCTGTATCCGTTCTTTGGCCTGCTGCTGCAGCCGATGTTTGCTGCAGCGGCGATGAGCTTCAGTTCTGTTTCGGTGATTGGGAATGCGTTGAGGTTGAGAAGGGCAAAGTTGTAGCTGCGGTCGTGATCGCTTTCCCAAGCCCCGAGCGCAGCGAGTCTTTACCCTTCACCCTTCGATGATGCAATGGTTCTTCGAAGATGATAGGGCTCCCTCACTTGGTTTGGGGCTTCGAAAATAAGCGCGCAGCAAAGCTCACACCATCTTCTGTTTCCACTTACCCTTCCTGAACACATAAATCCCGATCAGGGCCAGCAGTATCTCCGCTGTCAGGATTCCGTAATAAGCTCCGTTGGGGCCGAAGTTGAATTTGAAAGCCAGAATGAACGCTAACGGCAACTGCACCACCCAGTAGACGAAGAAATTGATAAGTGTTGGAGTCCAGGTATCGCCGGCGCCGTTGAATGCCTGCACGATGACTTCACCATAGGCCCACAGGACATAGCACAGACTGATAATGCGCAGGCAATTGGCCCCATAGCGGACCACTTGCGGGTCGGAGCTGAAAATACTCACCAGTTGCGGCGCCCAGATCAAAAACACGACGGAGACTACGGCGAGAAAAACGGCATTGAAGAAGCTGGCGCGCCACACAGATTGCTCCGCGCGCTCCGGCTGCTTTGCGCCCAGATTCTGTCCCACCAGCGTGGCGGCCGCAGATCCCAATCCCCAGGAAGGCAGAGTTGAGAAGATGACGATCCTGATAGCCACCGTATAGCCGGCGGTGGCCTGGCTGCCAAAGGACTGGATCAGCCGCACCATTACCAGCCAGCTCGCTGTGGCAACAAGAAGCTGCAACACTCCAACGCCCGCAACTTCCAGAATGTTCCACATCAGTTTCAGCTTCACACGGATGTGCTTTTTAAGCACTTCCAGATGTGCGCTGCCTTTGCTCAGCATGTAAAGCTGAAAGAGCACGCCGATGCTTCGCCCAATGCTGGTAGACACAGCAGCGCCGGTGACTCCCAGTTTGGGGAATGGGCCGATACCGCGGATGAGACAAGGATCGAGACAGAGATTGATTAAATTTGCCAGCCATAGCACGCGCATGGCAATGGCGGCATCTCCTGCACCGCGGAAGACTGCGTTGATCAGGAACAGCAGCACAATGATCCCGGACGTGCTGAGCATGATCCGGGTATAGAGCGAGCCTACAGTGAGGATTTGCGGGCTCGCACCCATCCAGGCCAGCAAACGGGGCGCAAAGGGGAGAGCGATGGAAAGGATCAACAGAGCGAAGCCGAGCCCGATCAGAATGCATTGGACTGCAGCTTCCGCCGCTCCGTCCTTATCATGCTCGCCAACTCGACGGGCGACC
>DATFDA010000338.1:0-3269 GCA_035252525.1 Candidatus Angelobacter sp.
TTGGTTACATTTTCCAGTCTGATCAGGGTTTGTCCGCTGCTTGCCACGCTTTTCTCTCCTTAAAAATGCAAAGCTATTTTATTCCTGTTCTGCTGATTCCAACCAACTATCGATCCAGCCGGATATGGTCATTGGAATCCCAGCGGCTCATGTCGCTCAGGATCACCTGGTGGCCTTTTTTCAGCCCGCCAAGAATTTCAATGGTATTGACTGAACTGCGGCCCAACTCAACTTTCACCCGGGTTGCCGATTTTCCATCCGGATCGATCTTGAACATGCTCACCGTGCTCTTTTCTTGTCCAAAGGCCGGCCGTCCCACATAGAGCACATCATTTAACCGTTCCAGCGTAATGGTGCCATCCACGCTCAGATCCGGCCGCGCCCATTTCGGCAGCGCTTCATCAAACTTCACGTCAACGGTTACCGTTCCGTTTTGCACGGCGGGGTCAATGCGGCTTACGCTGCCCTTGACGATGCCGTTGTGAGTATCAATTTCTGCCGATTGGCCAATGAGAATGTCCTTCGCCTGCGTCTCAGGGATCTTCAACTCGGCTTTCAGGTGGTCCGGCTGGACCACTTTCGCAAGGATCGTTCCCTGCGGCACACGTTGCCCGACCTGAACCGGTGTGTCTGCTCCCTGCAATACTCCAGTGATGCCGGCGCGAACTTTCAATGCTTCAAGCTGGCGATGCTTGAGTTCAACCAGGGCGCGCTTCTGCTCGATGGTCGACTTCTGCACCTCAAGTTGAGTTTCAACCGCCTTGGTGCTTTCAGATATCCTGTCTTGTTCGATCTGATGGCGGGTTGCCATTTCCCTTTCTTTGGCGAGCGACGTTTTTAACGCCGACTCGGAAAGAACCCCTATTTTCACCAGCTCACGGTTCGCGGCCGCATCTCGTTTGGCGTTCTCGTAGTCTGCTTCCACCGTCGCTGCTTCACCCTTCAGGTTCATCAGATCGCTGTCAACTTTGGCCTTGGTATTGTGGTACTCAGCTTCAGCCGATTTCAAATCCAGATCCGCATTCAATGCTTCCTGGGTTACCTGCGGGTTCGATAGTTCCATAATCAGGCTGTCAGGCTTGACAGGGGTGCCGGGAAGAATCAGAATTTTCTCAATCCGCACATCGGTCTCCGCCGGAATCAATCGCACATCCTCAGGAATCGGCACCAGCGTCCCTAAGCCCCTCACCTGCCTCATCATCGACCCGCGTTTAACTGTGTCTGGCCAGATGGTTCCATATTCCACGCTGGGAGCTGCCGGCTTCAGCCGGGACACGCCTAGCGTAATTCCCAGCACCGCAATTACCGCAATCACTGAGATAATTACCTGTTTGCGGCGCTTTTTCCTCTTCACCGATTCGTCGCGTACGATATCCATAGCGTTATATCTTATGCACAATCCATGCCAAACTGAAGCCTTGCCAACTTCATGAATCTAAACAATTAAGAAGTCAATCAACAAATCGGCTCACGACTTCTCTTGTCCATTCCTGAAAGCAACTGTTCGAAACCGAACAGTCATAGCCGGGGTGCCCGAACAACCTTGGGACTGCTCGCGATGCTCCAGTTACACCCGTGTAACATTGTATATAGACCAGCTTAACGCAATTTGGTTAGACCCATTGTTCCAACGATGCCGCGCCTTTTCTTCACCGATCAATATGCTTTTACGCTGCCTGAGGCGCATAAGTTCCCTGCTCGTAAGTATGAATTGGTCCGTCAGCTCCTGCTGCAAGATGGACGTTTTTCTCTTGCACTGGCCCCCTTGGCTTCGCCGGAAACAATCGAACTGGCGCATGATCCCGTCTACGTGCGCAGCTTTACTGCCGGTACGCTGCCATCGCCGGCGATGCGGCGGATAGGTCTGCCCTGGTCAGAAGGTTTGGTAAAACGCGCGCTGGCCTCAGTGGGAGGTACGCTCGCAGCCGCCCACGACGCCTTGGAAAGTGGCTGGGGAGGAACGCTCGGCGGAGGGACACATCATGCCTTTCGCTCAGAGGGCGCCGGCTTCTGTGTGTTCAATGATATTGCTGTGGCAATTCAATCTTTGCGAAACGCCGGTCACATCCGCCGCGCGGCTGTGATTGACCTCGATGTTCATCAGGGCGACGGAACCGCAGAAATTTTTCGCGGCGATGACAGCGTCTTCACTCTTTCCATCCACTGCCAGCGCAACTTTCCCTTTCGCAAACAGCAAAGCACTTTGGATCTTGGATTACCGGACGGAATTGAGGACAAAGAATATCTTTCCCATCTGGATGCGGCCCTGCCGCAGATACTTGCCTTTCGACCAGACATAATTTTTTATCAGTCAGGCGTAGACGGGCTGGCCAGTGATGTTCTGGGACATTTGTCGCTTACGCACCAGGGTCTGATCGCGCGCGACCGCAAGGTCATGGAATCAGTTCGCGCAGCGGGGATTCCTCTTGTTCTCACTTCAGGCGGCGGTTATTCGCGTCCCATTGAGCTCAGTGCAGAAGCACACGTCAACACCTATCGTACGGCTTGGGAGCTATACTTCGCGGAAGAGAACCGCTTCGCCTCGCATCATCTTCATCGTGACCGGGCGGCCCCACGCCGCAGCCAAGGGTCAATGCGAGTAGCTCAGTTCATGAACGGTTGGATGCTCTGGCTCCTATGCAGCCGTGGATTTGGCTGCGCACGCGCATGATTAATCCTTCAATAGCCTTTATGGCTTCGTCTATCGCTGCGGCCACAGGCTCGCTCAAGCCGATGTTTCCTTCCTCGTCAGCGTCTACATTTGCGGGTTCACATCCCACCACCAGCACCCGCCCTGCGGCGGCTCCCATTGCACGCGCCAGTTGCAGAACAGCAACTGGGTTCAGGCTGTGAGCGTCGGGGGGTTCCGGCGTATCGCTTTGTGGCAACTCAGGTTCAAGCGTGTAGACTGTTCCAGGCTCGCCACCGAGTGGAAGCGCATCCACCAGGATTGCCAAGTCCCAGCCTTCCATCAATGCAAACGCCAGGTCATAACTGCGAATGCCAAAATCCTTTACCACAATGCCGGCAGGTTGGGGTTTTCCTGACAGCCGCTGAATCACTTCAACCCCAAATGCGTCGTCTCCAAGGAAGATGTTGCCAATCCCCGCGACCAGCACCTCACCTTTCATGCGCGACCTCGCCGTTCAAGGCCATCGGCTCCACTTCTGCCGGGGAAAAAAAGAAGCGGTGTCCCGGTTGGCGAAGCATCCCCAGGTCGCGGCCAGGATCATCTTCCAGCACCACTGCCAGATGGATCTGGTCATCAA
>DATFDA010000339.1:0-3207 GCA_035252525.1 Candidatus Angelobacter sp.
TGGCAAGCTGCTCCAGATGGCTGCCGTATTCGCGCAGCCAGAGTTCAAATGCCGTCGTTTTCGTTTCCACCATCATGGTCGTTATATCCTGTTTATTCCTGCATCGGGCGGAGAATCGAATACCCCGTCTCTAAAGCGTAACCCATGATCATTCATGTATATCTGAAAGAACTCTTGAGAAGCAGTTAAGAATTGCTAATGCGAGCTGCCACTGGTTCAGGGAGTTTAGTCACTTGCTTTTGGGGGAGAACTGGAGGGCATGGATGTTCGATCCGGCCATTGAGCAACGGCAGCTCAGGCCTGCTTTGGGTGAGCGAGCCTTACCTCCACCAGATCGACCACACCGTATCCACTGTTGTGTGGGTAACGGCTGAAGCAAACAATCGTTTGCGCTGCCGCCAGGCACGGCCGTAGAAGATCCCGGCAATTGTCGCCAAAATCACGTATCGCCAGTTGAAAACGGGAGCAATCCCATGCGGCAAGCCCGCTGCCTTATTGAAGTGCGACAAACCGAAGAGGACGGAGGCCACACCAAGAGCACGGATACGGCCAATGCGGCGTTCAAGCAGGTTCTGCACCAGCCCACGAAAAAACAGCTCCTCCGGCAGAGCGACAAAGATGAAGGTGAAGATCCACGCAGCGGGAAACTGCTGGAGCTTTGCCGTGAGTCCCTGCCAGTGAATGAAGCCAAGCAATACGCCGAGTGTCAGTACGATGGGCGCATAAAAAACAAACTCGCGTAGTCCGATTTTCCAGTCATCAAATTGGGGTATGAGGTCGTAGCCCAGGCCCTCAATCGGCTTGATGACCAGATAACCATAGAGCGCAACATCGGCCATCATCATCTTGGGGAAGCCACCGAGGCCCGCCGGCCAGAGATTTGCATCCGGCACGCCAAAAAACTTTCCATGACTGAGCAGCCCAAGATCAATCGCCAGTCCTAACGCGGATAGCACAACCAGATCTGCCCAATTCGCGGGACGCTGCCATGCCTCCAACACAGCCGCAACCAGCACAGGAATAGCGGCCAAAACCAGGGCTACCTGCCAGTGAAATGCTCCGCGCGGCAGCTCCAGGATGAAATAAGGAATGGCAACAAACGAAGCCAGCGCGATCCGCGCCGCTGCGCCGCTGAGTACACGCCGCAATTCCGTGGCTAATCCAAATCCAAAAAGCCAGTAAGGCGCAAACAGGGTGGCAAATGCGAGCAAGGTAGAAACGGGGTACTGTTTCAGCGCCTCCGGACGGAAGAACCGGGCCACAAGCCAGAGCACTAAAAGTAAGCCCGCGTAGGCGCCCGTGCCGGCAAGTAGCTTCTGGCGCCCTGCACCACCCTCGTGATTGCCTGCGTCGCGCTCGGGGGCGGCACGCTCGGTCTGCATGAAATCGGCTCCTTGAAACTGCTCTTCCTTCTAGGATATTAGCGTTCCTCCCGATTGCTTGCGCCCGTCGTCTGAGCCCCCGTTTGGTTTATTTTCACGCGTTCCGAAGAAATTCGCCGGTGTGACTCCATCCTGGGAGCAAGGCTAACCCTGCAGCAGCTCTGAGCATCTAGGGAGGCATGGCGGTTCTGCCGCAGGTGGTATGTAGTGCGCAATCAGGCTTTCCTAGTTCTCGTTTGTTTCTGTATAGCAGTTCTTAGTGGATGCGGCAGCGTGAGTGGTTCCAGCAACCCCCAGCCCTCGCCAAGTCCAACCCCCAGCGGCAGCCCGAGCCCGAGTCCTTCCCCCAGCCCAAGCCCAGCGCCGGCGACCGCCAGCCGTTTCATTTATGGCATCTCGGTCTTTGAGAGTGACACCGGGTATGAAGGCGGAAGAATTAACACTACTTCCGGTAAGGTCACGCCACTTGCGCCTTTTGACAATTCCGGCCTGGGACAGAACATTGTTCCTCAACTGATTGCCGATCCCACCGGGCATTTCCTGTACGCACTCAACCTGGGTGCATCATCCTTCGGAAACACGATCGGAAACCCAGGCATCGCTGAGCTGGCGATCAACCAGCAGACGGGCGCACTTAGCGCGATATCCGGAAGCCCGCTGGTATTCCCGAGCCAGCGCTCAGGCTTGTTGGTTATCAATCCTGCCGGCAATTTGCTCTTTCAGCCGGATGCAGGAGTGTTTGACGTCTACTCCATCAACCCGGCCAGCGGCCTTCTCACGCAGATCGCCACTTCGACCGCCGCTTCGCTGGGAGCGTTTACCGCGTTCAGCCCTGATGGGCGATTCCTCTTTAATGCCGGAAATACTGACGTTGAGACGCTTTCCGTTGATTCAAGCGGCAACCTGGCGGTAGTCCAACCGCCGATTCCCACCGGTGGTTCGACATCCGGCCTGGTCGGACAGCTCGCCGCCAGCCCTGACGGCAAATTTTTGTATGTGCTCAATGAAGGCAGTATCGCCATCTTTAATATTGGCTCCAGCGGAACACTGACGCCGGTGGTTGGCTCGCCCTTCGCAACCCAGGCCGCAGGAGCCGGATTCGCCCTCACGCCGGACGGAAAGCACCTGTACGTCAATTTTCAGAACACTGTAAATTCCGTTCAGGGCTTCACCTTTGATCCCGCCACCAGTACGCTCACGCCGATCGCGAACGCCATGGTGAACAACGCGAGTTCCATTACCGTGGATGGCTCAGGAAAATTTGCTTACATTTCGCAGGGCTCTTCACTGATTACGTTCGCTATTGATCCGGCAACCGGGGGCTTAACTCAGGTTTCGCAATCTCCGCAACCACTCAGCGACACTCCGCAAAGCATCGTCGCCGTCCCTTGAGGTCGTAGCATCCGTCAAGGCTTCCTCTTCTGTGGTAGAGACACCCGGCGCGCCTTTGCGGCGCATGTACAGTACATTATCCAAATAGCTGAATCGATCAGCGCGTGAGCCATGACCGTGACCGCACTGTGCACACGGCAAATGGAAATATCCAAAACAAGGCAAACAGCGAGTAGTACGCGTAGAAGATTCCGTAAAAGAAATCAGGTGACCGCTCACTGCGCAAATAATAAAGCGTGTTGAGAGCGGAAATAACGCCGACCACAATGATGAGGCGCAGCAGAGAAAGAGGATGATGCAGAATGATCACACCCAGGAGGAGCAGGCAGGCGTAATGCACTGGGTAACGCAGATTCGTGATCAACCGGTCACAGATGGAGATGAGCCGCGCTCCCAGCGGGCGCTTCCAGACGATCCCCAGAAACAACAGTTC
>DATFDA010000340.1:0-8063 GCA_035252525.1 Candidatus Angelobacter sp.
TTAGCAATTAGCAATTAGCAATTAGCCAAACCAGATCTGCATTGATTCCCAGCAACGAGCGGCATTCAGGCACTGCAACGACACAATATGACCCAAAGGGCGCAGTCCAAGATGAATGCACCTGGGGCTGAGTGCTCAAGAGTTCATTTCTGAATGCAATTTTTACGGCAGAGGAAGGAACTACGGGTCCCTGCGGGGAACTGCGAGCCCGAAACAACTGCCTTGCACAGCAATTAGCCATTAGCCATTAGCCAAGCAGCCACGCATTGCCCAGGGGCGACTCTTGGATTTCCAACGGTCTACTGCCAGGTTGCTGCTCATTGCCAGTTCTTACAAATTCACAGCCGGCTTGGGGACCGGTCTGTGTTCATCCGCCGGGGAGCGGAGCAGTGCAACAAAACTTGCTAGTGTAACAGGATCACTTGGGTTTGCGCTCATCGCTGGCAATCACTCCGTCCTTAATATGGATTACGCGATGGGCATGCTCAGCGATGTCATTTTCATGCGTGACCAGAACAATGGTGTTGCCCTTGCGGTGCAGCTCGGCGAAGAGCGCCATAATTTCACTTCCCGTCTGGGAATCAAGATTTCCGGTGGGCTCGTCGGCCAGGATGATGGAAGGATTATTCACCAGAGCGCGGGCAATGGCGACGCGTTGGCGCTGTCCGCCGGAGAGCTCATTGGGCTTGTGGTTCATGCGCGCGCCGAGATCGACGGCTGCCAGAGCATCCTTGGCGCGTTGAATGCGCTCATCAGCGGGCGTGCCACTGTAGATCAAGGGAAGCTCCACATTGTGCAGAGCGGTGGCGCGGGCCAGCAGATTAAAGGTTTGGAAAACGAACCCGATCTCACGGTTGCGAATGCGCGCCAGCTCATCATCATCAAGCTCGCTGACGAGATTGCCGTTGAGCCAGTAACGGCCGCGCGTGGGAGTATCCAGGCAGCCGATAAGGTTCATGAGCGTGGATTTGCCGGAGCCGGACGGGCCCATGATGGCAACGTATTCGCCGCGATTGATGCGCAGGTTGACGCCGCGAAGCGCATGCACTTCTTCCGTGCCCATCTGGTAAGTTTTCCAGAGCTCGTCGGTGCAGATAATGCAATTTGGCGGAGGCGCGACGAGGTTGCCCTGGGCTACGTCAGCTATCTGTGTTGCCATTCTTATCTCCTGGTTGGTTCGCGACAAGCCGCCCCCGCCCGCCGCACGAATGCATACTTCCCTGTTACTTATACTTACTTAGACGCTGGGACCGAGCCATGGTTTACAGTTCCGGTTTACGATTCCGCTTTGCTCACCTGCGAATTATCCACCTTGACTCCGGACCCATTTTTGAGTGTCTTCAGCACCTTGTAACTGCCGGTGATGATTTCATCGTTTTCTTTGAGACCGTCTTTCACCTGGATATCAGTGGTGCCGGTCAAGCCAGTGTCCACTTTACGAAATTCAGCCTTGTGGGCCGGCGTGATTACGAACACGCCCTGAATTTCGTCGGTGTCCTTCTTCACTTGCGCGACCGGAGCAGTCTTGCCGGCTTTGCCCTTGCTGCTCTGCGCTTCAAGATCTTTCTTGTCACGCACAGTAAGCGCCTGGATGGGAATGGTGAGCGCGTTTTTGGCGGTGCCGGTGGTGATCTTGGCGGTGGCAGAAAGTCCGGGCCGCAGGTTGGCCGGAGGATTATCAAGAGTAACCACCACTTTGAAGTCCTTGGCTTCCTGGCTGCTGGTTGCGCTCTGCTCACTGGAGACGCCGGTGGAACGCACAATGGCGTTGTCGCCGATTTCGGTTACTTTGCCTTTGAAAGTTTTTCCGGGAATGGCATCAATGGTGATTTCCGCGGGCTGTCCAATGGCCACATTCACGATGTCAGTTTCATCAACGTGAACTTCAGCCGTGATCACTGACATATCTGAAACGGTCATCAGTGTGCTGCCCGGAGAATTCTGAATGCCCATGACCACGGTTTCGCCCTGGTGGACGGGAAGGTTGGTAACTGTGCCATCAAACGGGGCGCTGTAAAGGGTCTTGCTAAGAATGTCATTCACGCGCGTGAGCTGCGCTTTGCTCTGGCTGATGTGGCCCTGGGAAGAATCCAGTTGAGCGCGGGCCTGGGCCACGCGCGCCTTGTCCTGGGCAGCGACGGCTTCGGCAACTTCATAGGCTGCTTTTTTGGCGTCAAAATCCTGCTTGGCGATGAGCTGGTCTTTGTAGAGGTCCTGAGCGCGATCATAGTCGAGCTTGGCGCGGGCCAGATCAGCCGAACTGCTCTTGGATTGAGCAATGGCGGTATTGAGAGCGGCTTGGGCAGCAAGAGCGTCCGTCTCATTGCTGGCAAGCTGCGCCTTCATGGCGTTCACGTCAGCAGCAGACTGGATATTTTCAAGCTGCGCCAGCACCTGGCCTTTTTTTACTTTGTCACCTTCTTGCACGTAGAGATGGGTGATGCGGCCCATGGCATTGGCGCCAATGTTGACGTAAGTTTCCGGCCGGATCTCGCCAGAGGCGGTGACCACAGAGGATATATCCTGCTTCACCACTTTGCCGGTCTGCACCGCGACCACATTTTTCTGCGACTGGTTGACGGTGAAGCCGACGATAGCGCCAAGTAAAACAATGACACCAGCTATGAGTGCGATCTTTTTTGCGTTCATGAGTTTCCCAAGCCCCTCCGCACGCGGAACCTGATATTTGTTATACGTCGCCGAGACGACAAAAGTTCCTGCCTGCAAACAGGAGGAAAGATGCCGCGCGGAGTTTTTCTGGCGGAGGCCTGAGTTCTGATTATATCGGGAGATGCCGCTCTGAACCAGAGCTTTTGCAGAGGAATATGGCCATCTGCCTGGTTTTTAAGAGCTTGAGAGGGGTAAAAGGATGAGTTCCGGGCGGGGTTGTCTTGCTTCAGGAACACTAAAGACATAGAATAAATGTCACCGATTCTCCCAATCAGGAGGCCGCCAGGTGATCCTCGGTCGTTCCCGCTCGAATTTATATTTCATTGCTGCTCTCTTACTGTTTTTAGGATGTTTCGTTGCCGCTCAGGTGGCCGTCGCGCAGGAAAACATGTCGATGGACACGCTGAACAAGAGCGGCGATAACGGTAAATCTGAAAAAAATAAGGCTGCGAATCAGGACCAGAAAGCCGATACTGCCGACCAGAATCCGTCTGATCAGGAAGACCCGCTGAAACGACCTCGGCCTGAGACCAAGGGATCGAAGGTGGAAAAGCTGGGCGGCGTCTACAAGAAATGGCTGGATGAGGACGTTCGCTGGATCATCACGGGCGAAGAACTCTCGGCGTTCAAGAAGCTGTCAAATAACGCTGAGAGGGACCAGTTCATTGAGAACTTCTGGCTGAGACGCGATCCCACCCCTGACACCGCGGAGAATGAGTTCAAAGAGGAACACTATAGGCGAATCGCCTACGCCAATGAGCACTATGCCGCCGGCATGCCGGGCTGGAAAACCGACCGCGGCAGGATCTATATCATGTTTGGTCCCCCGAACTCCGTTGAGTCGCACCCCATGGGCGGCCCCTACCAGCGATCAGCCGAGGAAGGCGGCGGACAGACGGAAACTTACCCGTTTGAAGTATGGAACTACCGCTACCTGGAAGGTATTGGCCAGAACATAGACATCGAGTTCGTAGACGATTGCGGTTGCGGCGCCTATGAGATGACGATGGACCGCTCCAAGAAGGACGCCCTTCTGCACGTGCCCAACGCCGGCCTGACCACCTTTGAAGAGATGGGCATGGCCAACAAAGCTGACCGTTTCCGCGGAGGGATGGAACAACTGGGCGCCGGTCCATTCAACTCCAACCTGCAGAGCAAAGAGTTTGACCGCCTGGAACAGTTCGCCAAGCTGAACACGCCGCCTCCGGTCAAATTCAAAGAGCTGAATGAAATCGTCACCTCGCATATCCGCTACAATCTGCTGCCCTTCGATGTCCGGGTGGACTTCGTGAAACTCACATCAGACACAGACCTGGTCCCCATTACTCTTCAGGTTCCTCTGCGCAACGTCACGTGGACCAACAAAGACGGCGTGCAGCGCTCAGTGCTGAACGTCTTTATCAAGATGAGCACCCTGTCCGGGCGAACAGTACAAACCTTTGAAGACACCATTCGCAAGGACGTACCGGCCGAGCTCCTGGAAAAAGAGCTGTCCAACGTAGCTCTGTGGCCCAAGGCCATTCCTATGCGTCCCGGACTTTACCGTCTTGATGTCGTAATCAAGGACGTGAATGGCGACAAAATCGGCACTTATAGCCGCGGCTGGCAGGTTCCCGACTACTCTGAAGACAAGCTGACCTCCTCCAGCCTGATCCTTGCCGATCAGATCCAGCCTGTGCCGGCGCGCGAAATCGGCAATGGCGACTTCGTCATCGGCGAAAACAAGGTTCGCCCGCGGGTACAGCCCTCTGACGGCAAGCCGGCATCCTTTAAGAAGGGCGAGAACGTAAATTTCTGGATGCAGGTTTACAACCTTGGTATCGACCAAACCACCAAGAAAGCCTCAGCCACCGTGGAATACCACGTTGTGAATACCGCAAACAATCAGTCCGTGCTAAACTTTACCGAATCAACGGCTCAGATGGGCAATATTGGCGATCAAATGACGCTGGAGAAAAGCATACCAGCGGATAAATTTGCGCCGGGTGTTTACCAGGTAACCATCAAAGTGAACGATATGGTCTCCAAACAGGCCATTTCGCCCACGGCAAAATTCGCAATCCAGTAGGGAGAATCCACTTCATTGAGGTGGTGGAGATGACCCGCAAACTCGGATGTTGCTTGTTGATCTCAGTGCTGGCTGCGCCTGCTTTCGCGGCCCGCGTGGGCGTGATTTCCGGCTACGTGCGCGATACCTCTGGCATTCCTCAAATGGGCGCAGTAGTTGAAATCTTTGCCTCCGCCACCAGTGTTCCCACCACCGTCTTTACTGACGCAGAGGGCCATTATTCAGCGGCAAATGTTGTGCCCGGCAAGTATCAGGTCAGGGTCACGGCCAACTCCTTCCTTCCTTCTTTGCGCGAAAACGTGAAGGTAAATTCCGGCGCGCACGTCCTCGTAGATATGACGCTCAACACGCTGGTGGACGCGCTCAAGCTTCTTCCGCCCCAGCGCACCAAAGCCACGGAAGCCGATGACTGGCACTGGACTTTGCGTTCCAGCGCCAACCGTCCGGTGCTTCGCGTGGTGGAGCCGGACAAGAACGATAAAGGTCTTGTCGTGGTGTCACGTGAGAATCCCGAACCGAACCAGGACCGTAGCCTGAAAGGGCGCGTGGCTTTCATGGCCGGCTCAGAGGCTGATGGCTTTGGCAGCGCCGGCGATATGACCACCGCTTTTGCCCTGCAAAAGTCAATGTTCTCTTCCGGCATGCTCTCTTTCAACGGCAACATCGGCGCCAATGCGGGCGATCCCACCGGCGTGCTGCGCGCTTCTTACTCGCACGATTTCGGTCAAGCCGCCCGGCCCACCGTCACCATTACTTATCGTCACTTTGCCCTTCCCGGAGCAGCCGTAGAAAACTCTCCCTATTCCGCCATTGACGTGAACTCCTCTGACAGCACCTCCGTGGCAGGCATCATTGATCTTCAGTACGGCGCAGATCTCCAGTCGCTTGAGTTTGCTCGGCGCGTTACCGCCGCCCGTCCTTACGGGGCCGTTCAGGTACATCTTTCGCCCAATTTCGTGGTGGAGTATCGCTACGCCACTTCTGAGCCGGACAACCGCGCAGCCAAAGGCTTTGACACTGCTCCGGCCGATCTGAGTGAGTCCGGTCCGCGCATGGCCCTGCTCAACGGCAATCCTGAGGTGGAGCGCGCACGACATCAGGAACTCTCGGTTTCACGGCGCATGGGAAAGACCAGCGTACAGCTTGCCTGCTATGTTGACCGCGTGAATAACCTGGTCCTTACCGGCGCGGGCGATCCCACGGCCTACTCAGATGACGTGCTGCCGGACATTTACTCCGGCACGTTCTCTTACGCCTACAACGGCACTCTGAACACAACCGGCGCACGAGTGGTAGTTGAGCGGAAAATTTCTGACGACCTTGCCGCCACCGTCGACTATTCCACCGGCGGCGCAGTCACCGCTGACTCTCCCGGCACATGGCAGAACCTGGCTGAACGCCTGGCCACCAGCCGCCAGCAAGCCGTGGCCGGCAAAGTTTCCGGTTATCTGCCCCACTCCGGTACGCACTGGATCGCCTCTTATAAATGGACCAGTGGCAACACCGTTTCCGTGGTTGACGCTTTCAACGCCTCGCCCGGCCAGGCTGATCCTTATCTCAGCATCTTTATCCGCCAGCCGCTTCCCGGCACATCCTTTATCCCCGGCAAGATGGATGCGCTGCTGGATATCCGCAACCTGCTGGCCCAGGGCTACGTCCCCGCCGCCGGCCCGGACGGCCACCCCATCTATATCGTCCAGTCAGCCCGCTCGCTCCGCGGCGGCCTGGCATTCAGCTTCTAAACTAAGTGGATTGATATTCAGCTTCTAATTAAAACGTGTGGCACAGCTCGGCGAGCCGCAACTAAGAGTCCGTGTCACCTGGTTGTTGTGGCACAGCGCGGCAAGCCGCAAGTAGAACGTTCGTGTTACAGGGTCTCGGTGGCACAGGCGCCTCGCCTGTGAACTCTTAGCCTCTACTGAAGCCCCAAAGTATCAGTGCATGCTCTTTCCCCAAAGAAGACCCCATCCTGAAACCCGCGCCCTTTCACGCTCTGAAACCCGCGACTGGATTCGACGCGCGGGTGAAAGATCGGCTCCGCTGCTGCTTCGCGTGAGCCACCGGATCACAAGATCATTCGATTTTCTCCGTGTCTCCGTGCCTCCGTGGTAGGTTTTGCTCTTGATTCCGTTGCGCCCGTTGCGGTAAATGCCCTTTTCTGATCCGCGTTCATCCGCGTAAATCAGCGGTAAGGTTTTGGGTTTCCCGACCTGTCCCGGCGCAGCCGTGGATCACCGGATCACCCGATTTTCTCCGCGTCTCCGCGCCTCCGTGGTAGGTTTTTGCTTTTGCCTTTCCGGATCACCCGATCACGGGGTCCCCGGAAATCCCAGTTTTGGATTTCTGGGGTGGGATCACGGCGATTCTTCTTCATTCCGACCGCAGCGCTTGTATCACGTCCACGCGCGCGGCCCGAACTGCCGGCATCAAGGACGCAGTCACAGCCACCAAAAGCAATATGAATGCAGAAACAGCTACGGGCAGGAAGCCGGGTGATTTCAGATCGAGGAAATAACTGCCGGCCACACGCGTCAGGGCAAATCCAAAGACCGCGCCCGCAAGGATGCCCAGCGCAGCCATTGTGGCGCCCTCAGCAAGAACACTTCGCAGCAGCAGTTGCGGTTGCGATCCCAGCGCCAGCCGGATTCCAAATTCCCGCTTCCGCGTGCTGACTGAAAACGCCAGCACACCCGCAACTCCCACCACGGCAATCGCCAAAGCGACAATCGCAAACACGCCAAACACAAGAGAGTTCAAGCGGTCAGGCGTGAGCACTTTGGCGCGGACATCCTCCAGCGTGGCGGCGTGCTCCACCGGCTGATCGGCAGAGAGGTCACGAATGATTTTTGTAACCGGTGAGACCAGCGCATAAGGATTCGCGCCGGTGTGGATGAAAAGCCGGCCGCCAAAGATCGGCCCATCTCCAAACGGCTCATAGATGGTAACGGCGGGCTCGGGAACCACGTGGGAGTCATCAATATCGGCGGTGACGCCAATGATCCGGTGCGGCGCCACGAAGCGGGCTTTTTCCTGGTCGTTTCCCGGCAGGAATTTCAATACCGGATCGGTCCAATAAACGTGGCGGCCAACGGGTTCCTGACCGGGGAACATGCGCTGCGCCAGCGTCTCGCTGACAATCACCACAGGCTCTTTGCTCTGGCGATCGTCATCGTTGAAATCGCGCCCGGCAAGAATCGGAACTCCCAGGCTGGCAAAGAATCCGGGAGAGATTACCCGCCATTGTGCCCGCGGATCATCTTCACCCGGCCCGTGGGCATGACCATCGCCGGAAAATTCCAAACCGGGACCAAACCCGGGATCGCGC
>DATFDA010000341.1:0-4851 GCA_035252525.1 Candidatus Angelobacter sp.
ATCTGGATTTCTGAGACCTTCCCGTTTGACATCATGCTGAACGGCATCAGTGCGCGCTCCGATCAGCTTGACCGCCACTACGGGAATGATATCGCCGTAACGGGAAGCCTTCTAAGCGATGCTCAGGTTGCCGTCTATCCGGTGGATGCCCGCGGCATTACCAACAACACCATTTACAGCGTGGGCAGCGATCCGAATCCCATGGCTGGCGGAAATGTTGGCAATTCGACCTTGCGCGGCAGCATGGGCGCGAGCATGAATGGTGATTCTGATGTTTTGCTTGCCTCGCACTCAACCATGAATGACCTGGCCGAGAAAACCGGCGGCCGCGCTTTTTATGGCCGTAATGACCTGGACAAAGAGATTCTGGATAGCATGAATGACGGGTCCACCTACTACACGCTGGGCTATTATCCGGAAAACAAGAACTGGAACAGCCAATTCCGCAATATCCGCCTGAAAATCAATCGTCCGGGAGTCAAGCTGCAATATCGTGCGGGGTATTTTGCCGTGGATCGCGAAGCTGTGGCCCAGGCCAATCCCTCACGGCAGGACCAGGAACTTGATCAGGCGATGACGCCGGACTGGCCCATCGCCACGGGATTGCCTTTTCAGGCGCGAGTGACGCCACCATCAGACAAGACGCGGAACAAGCTGGTGGTCCAGTATGCCATTGATCCAAAAGCGCTCAACTTCCAGACCGATGACAAAGGACTGGAGCGCGTGGACCTGACCTGCGCGGTGCGCGCTTACTCGGTGAAAGATATGGACAAGCCGGTGAAGAGTGAAGGCCGCAAGCTGGCCGGAAGTCTGAGGCCTGAAGCTTACACCAAGGTGATGAGCGGCTTCTTTCCCTGCGAAGAGCAGGTTGAACTCCCGGTTGGAAAGTATTTTCTGCGCGTGGGCGTTCGCGATAACTCCACCGGCCTGATCGGCACCGCAAATGCGACCGTGGAGGTTGCGGAGAGCGTTACTGCTCAGGCAGGAAAACCTGCCGAAGACAAAAAACAGTAGCCAAACAGGCATGGTCGCCAAGGCTCCCATTGGTCTTGGCCGATGTTGAAAGAAAAAGGACAGTCATTTTTCTTACAAGATGAGCAAGTTCATTTGAGCTTTTTTGCTTGAATGAAGTTCTTCACCACCTCGGCTGCGTCTTTTTTCTCGCCGTCCACGGCGTAGTTCATCTGTCGCATATCTTCAGCGCTAATGCGGCCGGCCAGCCGCAAGAGGACCTGCCGCACCTGTGGATGCCGCTCCAGTGTTCCTCGCCGCACAATGGGCACGGCTTCATAGGGCGGGAAATAGTGCTTGTCGTCTTCGAGGACCACCAGCCCGAGCGCGGCAATCAATCCATCTGTGTTGGACCCAACGGCCACATCCACCTGGCGGCTCTCCAGTGCGCGGTAGAGCAGGCCGAGATCCATCACTCGCGGCGCTTCAGCAAACTTCAATCCATACGTGCTCACCAGCCCCGGATAACCGTCAGGACGCTCCATGAATTCGTAGCCCACGCCCAGGCGCAGTTTTGGAGCTACGCCGGCCAATTGAGAAAGCGTCTGAACATGCGCCCGGCGCGCATCTTCTCCCCGCATTACGATGGCGAAGCTGTTGTTGAAGCCCAGCGGAGGCATCACCTGAAGGTTAAACCGGCGCTCATATTCTCTTTTCACTGTCTCAAGAACCTCTGCCGGATTGGACGACGGTTTCTCTTTCAGCACCGCAGCCAGCGCCGTTCCTGTGTACTCCACGTATATGTCAATGCGCCCCGCGAGCAGCGCCTGCTGGCAGATGTAAGTTCCCGCCAGATAGAAGCGCCGGTCCACTGGAGTTACTCCGGCCGCTTCCAGCATTTGTGCCAGCAACTCTCCCAGCACCAGTTGTTCAGTGAAATTCTTTGATCCTACGGTGATGTCGCGGGAATCACGGCAGCCCGCCAGCATCAGCAATGTGCTGGAAAGCCCGCCAAGAAACGTCCTGCGGTCCATGCTCATTCGATCCGCGCTCAATGATGGGCCCGCGTCAGGCGGCGTTGCAGCAAGGCCAGCATGCCGTCGGCTATCAGGGCCATCAACGCCGCGGGGATGGCGCCGGCCAGGATCACATCATTGTTTACCATCGCAAGCCCACGAAAGATAAATTCTCCCAGACCACCGGCGCCAATGGCCGCTGCGATGGTGGCCAGCCCGATGACAAAGACCGTGGCCACACGCACACCCGCCACAATCACATTTGCCGCCAGCGGAAGTTCCACCTGCCAAAGCAACTGCCGGTTGGTGAGCCCCATGGCTACGGCCGCTTCACGCACCGGGGCCGCCACTCCGCTGATTCCTACATAGGTGTTCTGGATGATGGGCAGCAGCGCGTACAGCGTAAGGGCAAAGATGGCCAGACGGTCAGCACGCGCACCCAGCCACGGCAGCGGCAGCAACAGCCCGAACAGCGCCAGGCCGGGAATGGTCTGGATGACGCTGTTGCTGCCCAGCACCGCCGTCTTCCATCCTGGTCTGCGCGTGAGCAGAATTCCCAGGGGAATGCCCACCGCAATTGCCAGCAGCATGGAGATGCCAACGAGCCACAGGTGCTCGCCGGTGAGGGTTGCGATCTCGCGTTTGTGTGCGGCAAAAAATTCCAGCATTGTCGCCATCCAATCTCAGGTTTGGAAGATATGCTGCGTCGCCTGGAATGCTTCAACATAGCGCCTGACCAGCGCGTCCGGCTTGGTCACAAACTCCTGGGGCGTGTAGACGCCATGCAGCCTGCCCGATTCCATCAATGCAATGCGATTGCCCAACAGCAGGGCCTCGCTCACGTCATGGGTGACAAACACCACGGTCTTGCGCAGGCGTTGTTGCAGTTGCTTGAATTCTTTCTGCAACTCCGCGCGGGTCAATGGGTCGAGCGCGCCAAACGGTTCGTCCATCAGCAGGATGGGCGGATCGGCGGCAAGCGCCCGCGCCAAACCGACGCGCTGGCGCTGTCCTCCGGAAAGCTCGTCCGGGTAGCGGGTTGCAAACTCCGCGGCCGGCAAGCCCACCATCTGCAGGACTTCCTGCACACGTTTGTGGATTTTCTCCTCCGGCCAGCGTTCCAATCGGGGCACCAGCGCCACGTTCTTTTCAACTGTGTAGTGAGGAAACAAGCCGACTTCCTGAATGGCATAACCAATGTGCCGCCGCAGTTCAGTGATGTCCCATTCGGCCACAGAGCGGCCCTCTACCAGCACCCGGCCCGCCGATGCGGTAAGCAGCCCGTTGATCAGTTTGAGGGTGGTGGTTTTTCCGGAGCCGCTGGGCCCCAGCAGCATGAGCAGTTCGCCGTTTGCTATGGCCAGGTTGAGGTCAGCGAGAAGTGTGCGATTCCCGCTGGTTCGGTACTCGACGCGTTCGAATTCGATTGCCTGCATTGACGGCGCGTTCATCGCCGGGGTACCGTCCCATCCTCCGGCAGGCGATCCGCAGCCTGTGCATGGCTGTGGCTTCCGCCCGCACGTGATCTTGCTGGTTCAGCCTAGCAGACAACTCCAGGGTTGGCGACCCAGACACAGCAGCGGGCAGTTCCGTGCTATTTGCGTCACGCAAGCGCCACTTACGAACGTTGTAAAGATAAAGAACGATGCAGAACGCATTGGCGGGAACAAATCCCCATTGGCCGGTTTGCAGCCCGATTACTGAAATGATGGCGCTGTTGGCCCCGGCCACCACCCAGCCCTGCCACTTGCGACGGCCCACCATGACGGTGGAAAGAATAGTCAGCACACAAGACAGATAATCGAGTCGCAGCATCAGCAGGTTCGCGGAATCCAGAGTTCCTGCTTTATTTGTAAGCCCCACTGCGGCTGCTCGATATCAGAGAAAGACTCTAGGCATGGGACGTGTTTTCACTGGTTACAGTAACCATGACGGGCAGTTACTTCCATAGCACCAGCGTGCCTCCATTCGTGGTGACGATCACCACATTCATTACTACGAGCATCAGGTCGTAGTGCCAGCCGGAACTCTTCTCTCCCCAGAAGCCGGTATGCCAGACAAAAATTTTCTTTTGAATGGCGCCGAGCATGATCAAAATCAATCCGGCTGCGGCCAGTTGCGTCAAAACGCCAAATGCAACTCCCAGCGCGCCGGCAAGCTCAGCAGCGCCGAGGAATGCGGTGAAGCCGGGGCTCATGCCGATGCTCTCGGCACGACCCTTCGGATCTTTGAGATGGCTCCAGCCACTAGTGGCAAACACGGCCGCGACCATCAGCCGCAGCAGGAGCAGAGCGTAGTCAGTGAATTGATTCAGTTGCGGAAACATCTTTCACCTCCGCGCTGGGACAAAGATGCATTCTATGCCTTCACCACTGCCTCTTCCCGCACGAAATCCTTAAATCCTTTTCCCGCCAGGGCCAATTCTTTCAGCAACGGGGCGGGAGTCCACAACTCGCCGTGCTGCCGCTCAAATTCGCAGATACGGTCATAGACTTTCTTTAGCCCGACTGTATCGGCATACCACATTGGCCCTCCGCGATGCGCAGGGAACCCGTATCCCGTCAGGTAGATGATGTCAATGTCAACCGCTCTGAGCGCATAGCCCTCTTCCAGAATGCGGGCGCCTTCATTGACCAGGGCGTAAATGCAGCGATCGACAATCTCTTCTGCTGAAATCTGGCGCTGGGGAATGCCGGCTTCAGTGGCCCACTGCTTCACCAGGCGCGGAACTTCAGGATCAGGAATCTGTTTCCGGTTCTCGTCATACTTGTACCAGCCTGCGCGGGTCTTCTGGCCGTAGCGCCCCATCTCACACAGCTTGTCTTCCGCAAGGGGCTGGCGAACACCGGGCTTTTCCAGATGGCGGAACTCCTTGCGGATGCGC
>DATFDA010000342.1:0-4008 GCA_035252525.1 Candidatus Angelobacter sp.
CAGCAATGGCCGGCATGATCACGTTGCCGCAGTTCCGGGAGTCGCCAGAGACAACAAAGTTCCAGGTCTCGCGCTGCGCTGCTGCTGAAGTCTTATTCTGGGTCTGTGCCAGCAGAGGGAAAGCCAGGCACGCGAAAAAGACGCTGGTAAAGATGGCTCGAAGAACAGTTCGGAATGGCATGCACCCAATCTAATTGGGTGCTGATGGCGAGCGCAAGAAGGGGTGGAGCAGAGGAACCTGTCCCACCCCGGAAAGTTGGCTCTTCCGCGCTCGCGCTAGGTCCAGGAAAGATCTGGACGGAAGTGACGGTGACATCCCTGGCAAGTATTATCCAGATGCATGAAGAAGCTGGTCACGCCCGACGAATCATGTTTCTGCGCGGCTTTTTTCAGTTCTTCAGCCACCTGCGTGAGTTGCAGGCGCTTATCGTCAAAAACTTGTACGTCCTGCTGGCTCCAGCCCTGCTGTTTGTAAGCAGACTCATAAGCAGCCAGGTCGTCTGCAATGGTCATGATGCGTCCGGACGAAGCAGCAATGGAATCCATCTTCTCCGCCGTCAGCGGCTGGTCATGCCAGATGGTGAAGCTCAGGAAGGTGTACTCCTGGTGCACCCTGGACTGCATCAGTTGCCGCAAATTACCCTGCGGAAGCTGAGCAGCCTGCGCCGCGGCAGCGGCCGCAGCCACACGGCGCCCATGGAATTGATACGCGCCCAGCGCAACAGCCAACACAATCATGCCTAAAAAGAACCCCAGAATTTTCCCCCGCAGCATCACTGTCCCTGGCCTCCAGAGGCTTGCCCATTTTTTGCATACGTTTTTGGTGGTTGAACCTGCGGGATGGAGCCCGTTAACGTTTTAAGAAATGCAATCAAATCCTGCTTTTCCTGCGCGGTAAGATTCAGCTTAAAGATCAGCTTGGACTGATTAGGAGCGCCGTCTCCGCCACGATCATAAAATTCCACCACGTCTTCGAGCGTGGCAACAGACCCGTCATGCATATAAGGAGCCGTCAATGCCACGTTGCGAAGCGTGGGTGTTTTGAACGCGCCCCGGTCCGCTGGATTATGAGTAATGGCAAAGCGACCCAGGTCTTCAGGATTGCCGGGTACCGGCCTGGCGCCCAGGTTGTGGTAGAGATTGTCAGTGAAGTTGATACCCTTGTGGCACTCTGAACAGGAGCCTTTCCCGAAGAAGACAATCAGACCACGTTTTTCCTGGTCAGTGAGTGCGCTCTTATCGCCCATGGCATAACGGTCAAAGCGCGCGCCCGGAGTCACCAGCGTGCGTTCAAATGCTGCGACGGCGTGGGCCACGTTGTCCAGAGACGGCCCGGCTGCAAATACTGTCTGGAAATCCTGGCGGTACTGGGGCACGGCGTTCAGACGGTCGACAAGATGCTTCTCATCAACCATGTTCATTTCCTGCGGAGAAAGCAACGGCCCTTTGCATTGTTCGTCAAGAGTGGCTGCGCGACCATCCCAGAATTGAGCGGTGTTGTAAGCGGCATTCAGCACCGTGGGCGAGTTGCGCAGCAGAGTCTTGCCGGCAAAGCCGCGCGAACGCGGAAGGCCATCAGTAAACGCGACTGTGGGACTGTGGCACGTGGCGCAACTGCTGCTGAAGTCGCCAGACAGGCGGGTGTCAAAGAACAGCCGTTTGCCCAGCTCAACCTTGGCATCTGTCTGTGGATTGTCCTGCGGCACCGGGACCGGCGGCAACGCTGCCAGTCCGCCCGGGAGTACCTTCATGGCGTCCACCATCTCAGGGCTGATGGACGGCATCTGCGGCCGGCTTTCATCGTCAGAAAAACTTTTGGAAGCAAACGCCGCCGTGACAACAAGCGCAATAGCGGCAACTCTTAGCGGATAACCAACCCTCTTACGGGCCATCCTGTTGGACTCCTTGCATTCAGTCTTTGAATTGCTATGGGTAACTATCGGGCTGCTTGTTTTACCGCTTCAGCGGACGCGGCTCCGGGCTCAAGCACAAGGTTTTCCGTGACTACTCCGGTTTTGGGAACAATCACGGTGCGCTCCAGCATGCGCGACCTTTCATGCCATGCTTTCAGCACATATTTGCCCGGAGGGACGTCATTGATGGAAAACGACTGCCCAGGAAGAGCGCCGGCGTAGTAACGGGTAGGCACCACAAAAATGCGAGCGTGCATCGGGCGGTGGATGGAGCAGAACAAATCTACAATCCCGGTTTTATCAAAAGTCACTGACCGGTACTCGCCCTTGGCGTAAATGCCCAGGTTAAAGGTATTCATGCCGGTGAACGAGAACACGTTGTGGGCCACATCATCATCGTTCGGCATGTCAACGCGCTGGCCCTTCACGGCGATCAGGAATTCTGGTGAGAACTGCAGGTTGCGCTGAGATATTTTCACCGCGTCCTGCGGCGGCTTGGGGTCATCCTGGCCTTCCAGCCATATGACAACATGCTCTTTATCTCCTGCCGGAGTGCCGGCTGACGCCGACGCAACTTTATCCAACCTGATCTTGCCCGTGACATTGCCTGCACTGGCAGGAACTGCCACGGAAAACAGCATTGCGACCATTGACACTGCAACAATCAAACGCCTGTTCACGATTTGTCTCCGAAAATGTGAGCTAACTTCGGCTGGAGCATGATATCCACGCCTTGTGCAGGCGCTGCCCAGCCATTACCGGAAGTAAGAAAATTGAAAGCAAGAATACTTGCAGCTATAAGAACAGACAACTTACGTTGGTAACCGGAACGATAAGTTGCTGTAGCTTGCTGCAAATGCAGAAGCTTACAAGGTGGAGCAAGTTGAACCAGGTGTGGATTAACCAATCATGAGCAGGAGAGTTTTCGATCAGAAACAGCTAGGGATTGATAGCTGCTCCGGTCACGATGGCTGGACGGGAACTCCGATAAGTGCGGCGAACGACCTGCTCCGGCGCGGAATGATACTCAAGGTCTCTAGCCACCATTTCATATCTGCCTTTGAAGCGCACGTTAGCCACAGCATAAGTAAATGTCCGCAGCCACATTCCGTTGACATCAGCAAAGCCCATCAGCACATGCAGATCACGAATCCACCAGGAAGGATTTTTTGCGGGAGTTCCTTCCAGGCGGCGGATGTTATAGGTCTGCCGATCAACCCATACCTGGCCGGAGATCAGCTCTTTATCGTCGCGCCTGGGCTTGAGTCCCAACACATAGCAGGCATGCCCATCCACTGATTCTGTACGGAGAAGCTGGATCTCATAATTCTTCTGAGAAAGCTCCTGGCGCTCAGGGTCCCTGGCCGGCTGGACTTCTTTTGCCAACACATCTTTCAGGATCTTCTGGCCCATGCCCCCACTGCTGCTCTCAATCTGGTACTGCTTCTGGTTGGGAGGAAGATAGGTGATGTGTGCAATCACCTGGGCTTTCTGATCCTGCTCTTTGTCGAGAAGCTGATAATCGCGCTTGACCGTGAGCGGCTTTACCTGCTCGCGGTTGCGCTGCTGAGCAGCCAACATGCGCGACACAATGGTATTCAAATCCGGGTCAGGAACGGCTTGGGCCGACGGCTGCGCAAATGCCGCCAGGCTGGCGATCAAGAGAAAGCAAACGGCTTGTGACAATTTCAGCAGCACCCCAAACATCCTGACAAAACCAAACTGGTAATGTGTTGGAAGCAATTTGGGGCCAAAAGGAGGGCTAGAGAAGGTGGATTAAGGTATTGCGCCTCTTCAGCCATTCCGGAACAAGATTTGAGCACCCCTCGTGGCCTGAGCTTATGATTGTTCTGCGCGGCGTTAGCTGTCGCACGTGAGTGTGTTTGTGCAAGCCAGAACTATATTTGCCTTGTGTGCGTTGGCCGCAGTCTTAGCCGGCTGTGGCGATGCGAATCATCCAGCTCCTTCTGCGTCGATAAGCCTGCAACCGGTTGCAACCGGATTGAGTTCTCCCCTGGATTTGGAGCAGCCTCCGGACAACTCCGGCCGGCTGTTTGTGGTTGAACAAGGCGGATTCATCAGAATCATCCAGGGC
>DATFDA010000343.1:0-3904 GCA_035252525.1 Candidatus Angelobacter sp.
TCACTGCTCTACCTGGCCAACCTCGGTTGCATTGACCAGAATCCGTGGATGAGCCGCGTGGGATCGCTGGAAAATCCGGACTTCATCCTGATCGACCTCGATCCGTATCACTGTGCTTTCGATCGCATTGTGGAAGCGGCACAGACAATTAAAGCGAAGCTGGACCTGATCGGGCTGCAAGGCTACCCGAAAACGACTGGAGGCGATGGCATGCACCTCTACATTCCACTCGAAACGCGCTACACCTATGCCCAGTCCCGTTCTTTTGCCGAGATTCTGGCGCGCTGGGTAACCGCTGAACGGCCGGACCTGTTCACCACTCCGAGAACCGTCGCCGCACGGGAAAAAGGGAAAGTCTATTTCGACTGGATGCAGAATGCCGAAGGCAAAACCATCTCGGCGCCCTACGTGCTCCGCGCTTATCCTGGAGCTCCGGTGGCAACCCCGCTCCAGTGGGACGAAGTACGTTCCGGCCTGAAGCCGACGCAGTTTCACATCGGCAATGTGCTGCGCAGGTTCGATCGCGTAGGCGATCTGTTTGCGGGCGTGCTCAAGAAGCCGCAGAAAATGGAGCCAGCGCTGGAACGTCTCACCGCACTGGTCGCTTCAAAATGAAGGCGGAAGACGAATTCATTACGCTGCCAGACTACCTTGAGCCCGGCCTCGATCTGGTCTTCGTCGGAATCAATCCAGGACTTTATTCGGTTGCTCAGGGCCACTACTTTGCACGCAGGAACAGCCGCTTCTGGCCTGCACTCTCCGCGTCAAAGCTGAGTGCGGGCATCAGGCAGTCGCTCGGCACTTCTACGCTCAAGCCGGAACACGATCATGTGCTCTCAAAATTTGGCATTGGTCTCACGGATGTAATCAAGCGTCCTTCTGCCAATGCGGCGGAACTCAGTCCTGAAGAATTTAAAAAGTGGTCTCCTTTGTTGCTTGAGAAGTTGCAAAGGCATCGGCCTCTAGTGGCGTGCTTTCACGGCTTGAGCGGTTTTCGTCCTTTTTTGAAACACGCTCTGATGTGTCCTGATCGCAAGCCAACGCTCGGTCCGCAGCCGGAGTACGCGGGAACGGTTCGGTTATATGTGGTGCCCAACCCAAGTCCTGCGAACGCGCATTTCACTCTTACTGACCAGATCGCGTGGTATGACCGGCTGGCTGATTTTGCCGACGACTGCAAATCAGTTTCAGCAACCCAGGCGGTAAACAAAGGTTAAGGATGCGCAATTTACGCCTGCGGGCCGTGGCGTTTTTTGCGCAGCTATAATCGAGCCAAGAATGGCTGACACAATCATGAGACCGGCATCCGGTAGGGGCTCGGTGCTGCGCCCGATTCGCGAACAAAGCCGCAAATCGATTGTGCCGTTGCGCTCCAGAGAGCTCCTGATCGTGCTGGCTTTGTTGTTTGCGGCGGGAACCATCACGTACAGTGCCGGCTGGATGTACTACTACCGTCTGCGCTCTTTTGTAGAACTTGGAATCGATAACAAGGTGATTCAGAACGGAAAGGCTGAACTAATTCGTTCCGTGTCGTCAAACAGTCCGGCGGAAGCCGCTGGTCTCAAAGCAGGAGATGAGATCGTCGCTGTAAATGGCCGGAGTTTGGCGGCGCAGGGCCCCAACGTGGTTTTGGCCACTTGGGCGCGCGGCCGTCCTGGTGAAACAGTTGTACTTACCATTCACCGCCCGGGGCAGGAACAGGTCTTTGATATTCGGGCGACATTTCGGCAGACGAAAGATGCTCCAACGGGCATCCGTCTTGTTGCCGCCCAGGTCACAGGCTCTTTTCCGGTCCTGTTTCTCGTTGTGGGATTAAGCGTGCTTTTTCTGCGGATTGATGATCCGCACGCCTGGCGACTGGCACTGCTTTTTGCGTGTTTTGTGACTGTTTCCGATGTTCCTGATGCATATTCGCTTGCCCCGGCAGGCCTGAGAGAGTTCCTGCTGGCATACCGTTCTGTTTTTCTGGGACTGACTGCACCACTTTTTTTGTTCCTGTTTGCGCTGTTTCCTGTCCGATCTCCGCTCGATCGTCGCGTACCCTGGATCAAGTGGGCTGCCATAACGGTGGGACTGATAATTGGTTGTTTCGGAGTGCGCAGCGGCGACCTCCGTTGGCCTCCTTTAGTCGCACACGTTTTGGGTGCGCGGGTGGCCCAGAATCTCATTTTCGCATTTATATACGGCACCATATCGCTCGGCTTCGTGTCCCTCGCGTGGAATTTTGTTCGCGCGGAGAGCAAACAGGCTAAGCGCAAAATTCGCGTGCTCTTCTGGGGTACTGTCGTCGGGCTAACACCGGCAGTCTTTGCCAATGCGGCTGCCAATGTGTTTGGTTACCACGTACCGTTCTGGGAAGATGTCGCTGACATCGTGCTTCTTTCCCTGCTTCCGCTGTCATTCGCATACGCCGTAGTGAAGCACCAGGTATTGGAAATTCCCGCTCTTCTGCGGCGTAGCGCCCGTTACGTCCTGGTCAGGCGCGGTTTCGCTGTGTTGCTTCTACTGCTGGCGATCTCAGCCAATGTGCTGCTTGGCATCACACTGTCACAAATTTTTAGATTGCACCCGGCTGTGGCAATGTCCATTGGCGGCGGGCTGGGCATTGCTTTAGCCTGGATTGCCGCTCCGGGAGTTCGCCGCGGCACGCAAAGGATTGACAGGGCCTTCTTCCGTGAAGCTTATGACGCGCGAGTCATCCTGCAGGAACTTGCACAAAGCGTGCGCAACATCAGCGCAAAAGAGGAAATGGCGCAATTAGTGCATGACAAGCTGGCAATGGCTCTGCATCCGCAAACACTTTCCATTTATCTATGCGACCGCGACGGCATGCTAACGCCTCCTGAAAGAACGCTCTCTCTCCCCAGGCTCTCTCCATCATCTGCGGGTCTCAAGCAGCTTGCGCGAATGCAAGAGCCGCCAGACAGCTCCAGCTATGGTGACCTTTCATTGTTATTACCTGAACTGGCATCGGCGCGCCCGGAATGTCTTGTGCCGATCCTGAGCCGGTCGGGTGAGTGGCTCGGACTGATTGTGCTGGGGCCGAAATTGTCTGACGAGCCTTATTCCCGGGAAGATAAACAGCTTCTGGGATCTGTTGCCAGCCAGGCCGCACTGGGGTTGGAGAGCATCACCCTGGCCGAGCAGATGGCAGAGCGCATGGAGGCTGACCGCCGGGTCCAACAAGAGATGGAGATTGCGCGCGCCGTGCAGAACAAGCTTTTACCTCAGCAGCTTCCTCCACTCACCACATTGGATTACGCCGGAGCATGCATTCAGGCTCGCGCCGTGGGCGGCGACTACTACGACTTTCTTGACCTCGGGTCAGGCCTCGTGGGTTTTGTTCTGGCCGACATTGCGGGGAAAGGAATTTCCGGCGCACTGCTCATGGCCAACCTTCAGGCCAGCCTCCGCAGCATGTACGCCGTGGCGCACAAGGACCTTTCACAGCTTCTGCGCCATGTGAACCACCTTTTCTTCAAGAACACTGAGAGCAATCACTACGCGACCATGTTCTTTGGCCTCTATGACGACAATACGCGCAAACTGCTCTACGCCAACTGTGGACACAACCCGCCGCTGTTGATCCGTGCAGCAGCAGGCCTGGAACGGCTTGAGGCCACTGCAACAGTTCTGGGGTTGTTTGAGCAATGGGACTGCAAGGTGGTGGAGACGCAAATGCATGCGGGCGATATTCTGGCCATTTACACTGATGGAATCAGTGAGGCCGCCAGAGATGGCGAGGAGTTCGGAGAGGAGCGGCTCGTCTCCATTCTCCGCGCATCAGCCGGCATACCTGCGCGTGGTCTGATGGAAGCTGTGCTTCAGTCCGTTCAGAGCTTCAGTCCCGGCGAGCAGGCGGATGATTTAACTCTCATCGTATGCATCTGCCGATAGCTTGCCC
>DATFDA010000344.1:0-4628 GCA_035252525.1 Candidatus Angelobacter sp.
CCCTTGTAAGTGGAGTCCTGAATGCGGTCATAACTGACAACGGCTGCGTTGCCCAGGTCAGTCACGTACATCTGCCGCACCATAAAGCTCTTCAATATAAAGTCCTTGTTCATCACGGAATCCACCCAATCCTCACCATCAAGCGGGTCCGCATTCGGCAGATGGATGTTGCAGTTTTCCGTCAACATGGCGTGCAGCGCGGCTTTGTCTTTTTTCTGGACGGCCTGCAGCATCTGCTTCTCAATTCCGGTAAACATGGTGACCTGCTTGGTGGCCGTGATGATTCGCGGCGTCAGCGCAGGCTTCTCCGGCTCCTGCGCGGCGCACAATATCGAAATCCCAATGAAGACCACACCGTAGAACGCAAGCAGACGCATGAAGGATGCTCTCTCTTTAATCATGTTTGTGATTGTAATAAGAAGCCGCCCGGCAGACCGGACGGCTTGATTGAGTTGCGAATTTTCTAATTGGTAAAGAACTGTCCGCCCAGGGTCTGGTCGCATCCGCCGCCGCGGCTGTTTTCCCATTCCATCTGGATCATCCAGTTAAAGCCGCCAAAGGTCTGGTTGAAACGAGCGCCGTTCGGGGCTGTCTGCGTTGGCCCGAATTTGAAGTTGCACTTGTCAGCATCTTCGTTTCCAGCCGAATCAAACCATGCATTCAAGTCTGGATCAGTAATGGATTCCTCGCTTTCATGCGTGATCACGTTGATCATTCCGTCGGCTCCGCCCACGCCCGCCGACGGGCTGTTCGGACCGGTGCTCTGTATCTCGCAACCATTGGGGCACTGATCCACGTTGCCGATGAACGCCCACTTGATATCGGCGCCGTTGATCGTCTGGTGCGTGTGGAAGCCGCAGAACTGGGTGCAGAACCCACTCTCTTTAACGTCCGAAGAACTCAGGAAGAGATAGACGCCGTTCGGGTCCGTGGGAAGTTTCCCCGTGGTGAGAGCAGAAGAAATTGCCGCGGTAATCTTGCTGTTACGCAGGCGAGTTCCCTGCGAACCGGTGTCAGTGGCGTCCTGAACAAAATTGAGATGCCCGCTCACGTTGCCGGTGGTGTCTCCGTACGTGGTGTTGATGGCTTCATAGCTGGAACCACCCAGGGCCGCGCTCGACAGAAAAGTTTTGATCAAGGTCTGAGTAGCCAGAGTGTTGGATCCCGTTCCGTTCCAGTTTCCGTACCAGAGGATGTAGATGGGGACGGGATTGCCCTTCAAAACCGGACCGCCGTTGTAGTTAATACCGTTGCCCGTAACCACGGTTTGTCCGGTGGGTTTGGCGGCAGCAGTAGCGGAACCATCGCCGTTCGGGACCATATGCTCGCCAGGACCGGCGTTGTTGTCGCGAATCTTTTGCGCCATCAGAAGATTGGCGGCCAGAATCACGAAAAGAAAAGCCATGAAGTACCGGATCTTTCCAAGGGGAAATCTCATGCTGACCTCACTAGAGTGGAATTTACAGAATTCTGCCGAACGATTCGAGGGAGATGAAGCCGTAATAAGTTTGGTAAGCATTGAAGCTGGTGCGCGGGCAGGCTTCCCAATAGCTGCATGAGTGTACTACCCGGTATTTTGTTCGAGGAATCGGATTGTGAGAAATTTCCGATTTCAGGAACTCTCTGGATTACAAGGGTTTTCGGCAGCAACTTCCATGCCGCAGAGTCAATGTTCCTGGAAATTTTTGATTGGACGTGGCTGGATTGAAAGAGGTTACAAGGCCGTGCCCACGAAAGGAACGGCCTTGACCTCAAAGAGCAATCAGATTTTACAGGTGCAGCACGCATTTTCCGCCCGCCGCGTTCTCCCACTGCTGCTGGATCATCCAGTCATTGTTGCCAAACGTCACGTTGAATCTTGCACCCGCGCTCTTGCCCGCAGCGGAGCAAATGCTGGTGGAGGTGCAGGTTGACGTGGTACCGAAGTTGAAATTGCACTTATCGGAATCTTCCTGGCCGCTGGAGTCAAACCAGGCATTGAGGTCAGGGTCCGTAATGGCTTCAAACTGTTCGTGAGCCAGCACGTTGATCAGGCCGTCCGCGCCGCCCACATTCGTGGCCGGGCTGTTGGGTCCGGTGCGCTGGATCTCGCAACCCGAAGGGCAGCGGTCCGGATTGCCGACAAAGCCGTACTTGATATCCACTCCGCCCAGCGATGCATGAGTGTGGAAGCCGCAGTACTGGGTGCAGAAGCCTGAGGTTTCATTGATGTTTGAGGAGCTGAGCACCATATACACGCCATTGCCGTTGCGGGGCAGCGCGCCGCTGCTGATCGCGTTGCTAACGGTTGTCCGCAGGCTGGTATCCGTCAGGTTGGTGCTTGAGTTCACAAAAGTCACGCCGCCCAGGCTCACGTTGCCGCTCACGTTGCCTGTGGTATCACCGTAGGTCGTGGCAATGTGCTCATAGGGAGTGTTGCCAAGCGTGCTGATAAAATGCTCAATCAGGCTGACGCTGGCTTGTGTGTTGGATCCCGTGCTGTTCCAGTTGCCATAGAAAATCAGGTAAATCGGAACTGGGTTGGATTTCAGAACCGGGCCGCCGTGGTAGCTGATGCCATTGCCAGTTACCACCGCCTGGCCGGTTGGATCCTGCACGGGCGCTGCTGTTTGGCCTGATGTGCTGTGTTTCCCGTTCGGCACGTTATCGCCACCGGGCGTAACCAGCGGTTTCTGCGCGGCCATGAAGTTCACGGCCAGGATTACAAAGAAAAACGCCAATACGGCTCTCATCTTTCCAAGGGGAAATGACATTCGAACAACCTCACTGGTGTTGGAATTTGCTGCGTTCTGTCGTTGAGAAATAAACAGAAGAAGCCGGGAAAGGACTCTCATTTTTTTGTCCTGTAAGATCTGAGCCTTCGTCCTCTTACCCGGAAGCACTTACGAATGCGTGACAGTGTACACGAACAAGGCGAATATGAGGCGTACCAAAACGGGAATTTGAAAAAAAGAAAGTAACTCCGCGAGCAACTCCGGAACCTCTTTGGACAGCTCACGGCCCTTTTCGCTGACTTCAGCAATTATCGGATCAGTCCCAAATTGGCACTACGAGATGATGATTTTCTTTTCCCAGGGATCGCTTTCAGCCGGAGAGGCTTCCGTCGGCTGCGATTGAATGCTGGCGGGCGTATCGATTGCACTGGGAAAAACAGCAATTTCTCCCGCTGCGGCCGCCTGCGCGAGTGGTGGCGCGACGGGTTGCGGGTCCACGGGCAGCAATTGCGGATTTTGTGCCGCCCACTTTGCCGCCAGTCCGTTCAGCGGGCTTTTGGTGTTGTATTCCTGATAAGCGATCATGCGGCCGATGCGAATGATCAGATCATCCAGCGACTCAGACGCCGCCCAGAAGTCACCGATGCAAACCGAACTGTCATCAAAGTTGGGATGAAAAACCGGAGTCAGCATGCGGCACTGCGGCGCGCGACGGGGATAGCCCAGAGTAAGGTTCACCTCGAGAAGATGTTCATTGCGCTCCAGAATGGAGCCGTCCGGCGCGACATAAAGGCCGCGCAGGAAATACTGGAACCGATACACTTCCGGCGGCATGCCTGCCGTCCCTACCATGCGGACCACCGGCCAGCCGCGAAAGCGCTGCTGCAAAGATTCGTAGTCGAGTTTTAGCCGCCGAATTCTGGGTGACAACATAAGTTAAATCGCAAACGCCAAACCGGTATTCCGGACCACGGTAAACAGAATCGCAACCACCGCCACCATCGCCCAAGCTGCGCGCGGCAGGTGGAAGTCTGGTGAATGATTGCTGCGGACGGCACGAAGCCATACAAACGCGAACCAAACAAAAGTCAGGGGCGCGAGCACCGTAAGCAGAGCGTTGTAGTGCCATGCGCCAGCCAGATTCCCATGTAACATCTCGTACAGCGCTCGCGTACCGCCGCATCCGGGGCACAAAAAATGAGCATATGTATAGAAAGGGCAGCGTGGATAAAAACTGTATTGCGAGGGCGGAAAGGCATAAAGCACCGCTATAGCCGCGGCAGATATACCAGTTATTGATAGTTTTATGACTCGGGCTGTTTTCATGATTGAGCTTCCAGTATTCCGGTCTTTTTCCACCGGCTGATCCGGGACAGATGGTATTGAAAGTAAAAGACCGAAAAGAAGAAAGTCATTACCCCGCTAAGCCGCAGATTGATCGGTTCAACAGAGTTGTAATAGTCCTGCAGATCGCTGCGCAGCGTAAAGATACCAACATACTGCAGAACCAGGCACCCCAGGTAAAGCAGGCTCACAGCGGGGTTGCTCTGCCCGTGATTGAGAGCACTCAGGAACCCTCCTAAAAAGCCGCTTGCAAACGCACCCCCAATCCCAATACAGATCAGGAGCAGCCCCTTGCTCTCTAGCTTGATCTTCCTGACAAATACCGCCTCAACAATCAGCCAGGCAGAGTAAAACAGGCCGCAACTGACTAGCCCCAGAAGCAATACCAAAGCCCAGTGAAGATCAACCGGTATCGCCGGATTGGAAAAAGCGGGAGCAACGGCGGTTCCATATCCGGAAGACGCACCACCGTAGACGGTCCCGGCGCCATACTGAGGGCTGCCGTAAACAGTCCCCGGGCCCGCGTAAACTGTTCCCGCAGCCGGCGAGTTCATGGCCGCCCCGAGCCCT
>DATFDA010000345.1:0-3485 GCA_035252525.1 Candidatus Angelobacter sp.
TGATGGGAGTCTCGCCTGCGCCCATGGACTTCTGATCTTTGCGGTCAATCAACTCCACTTCGATTTTCGGTGCATCCTTGAAGCGCGGCACCCGGTACTCATAAAAATGCGGGTTGGTCACGTGACCGTTGTCAAAGTGGATGGCCTCAAACAATGCTCCCCCAATCCCCATCACAATCGCGCCGGAAATCTGATTTTTGAGTCCCTGCGGGTTGATCACCGCTCCGCAGTCAAATGCCTGGACCACGCGCATATTCTTTATCTGCCCTGTGGAACGGTTCAGAGAGACTTCAGCGCACGCAGCCACGTAGGCGCCTTTCTCAAAGCCTCCGGCAATGCCAAAACCGCGCTCAGCATTTCGCGGCTCTTTTCCCCAGCCAAACTTTTCCGCCGCGGTTTCAAACACCGCCCGCAATCGCGGATCAGTAATGTTCTTCAGCCGGAATTGCAGCGGGTCCATGCCAATCAGGTGCGCAAGCTCGTCCATGTGGCTTTCGCGGGCAAAGAAATTCGCCGTGGCAGCCAGTCCTCGATACGATCCCTGGCGCAATGGAGGATTGGCCGTGGGATGAAATTCAATCTTCTTGTTGGCCACGTTGTATGGCGTATCAATGGCTGCCGGGCCTGAGTTGTAGTTATGAAATTCCCATGCCACCAGCTTCCCATCCGGCGCCATTCCGCTCTTCACATCAATCACTCCCGCCGGACGGAAGTAGGCCCAGGTGAACTCTTCTTCGCGCGTCCAGATCAATTTCACCGGCTTCCCTGCTCCCTTGGCCAGACGCGCCGCTTCCACTGCGCACTCGCCCGTGTGCTTGCCGCCGTAAGCCGATCCGGTGTCGGGAACAATCACGCGGACTTTGTCTTCAGATAGGTGAAAAGCATCGGCCAATTCCTGCTTTACTGCGAACGGTCTTTGCGTGCCCGTCCACACTGTAAGCTTCCCATCGCTCCATTCCGCCAGGGCCGCTCGCGGCTCCAGCGGAGCATGCTGGATATAAGCCACGGTGTAAGTCTGCGACAGGGTCTTGGCCGCTGAGGCCATCGCCTTCTCAACCGAACCGGTTTCATGGTTCGCTCTTCCGCCGAAGCCGCCGCGCGACTCCGTTTCAGGATGGTTTCGCAGGTACTCGAAAAGATCTTTCTCCGCGATTTGCTGCGGCGCCTTCCACTGCGGCTTGAGCAGCTTCATCGCCTGCTCCGCCGAATAGTGGCTGTCTGCCGCTACGCCGACGAACTCGCCGTCGCGAATCACCTTCACCCCCGGCCTCTTGTCAGCGCCGTTCAGTTCCAGTGAAACCAATGTCCCATGAAAAGCGGAAGGCCGCAGCACTTTGCCCTGCAGCATCCCCGGCCGGCTCATGTCAGAGGTGTACTGATGTCTGCCAATGACAAACTCTTTGCCATCCACCTTCGCTGGGGAAGTCCCTGCAATGCGCCACTCCGTTGCTGGCGTGACTGGCGGATCATCTCCAATCATCTTCACCAGCTTCTGCCCGTGCGTGAGGTCAGCGTACGTAATGCTCCGGCCGGTCTTCTTGTTGGTGATGGAACCGTGCTCGGCTGAAAGTTCAGACGGCTGCGCCTGCCACTGCTGTGCCGCCATATTCAACAGCAGCTCTCTTGCGCTGGCCGCCGCTTCGCGAAGCTGCGTTCCCATTTGCGGAGTGGTGCGGCTGCCGAACGTACCCAGGTCAAAAGGCGTGAGATCGGTGTCTGCCATGACCATCGTGATCGATGACATGGGAACGCGCAGCTCTTCCGCCACCTGCTGGCTCAGAGACGTACGGATGTTCTGTCCCATTTCCGCCTTGCCCGTGAACACTGTCACCTTGCCGTCACCGCCAATGTGCAGCCATGCATCAAGGTTTTGCGGGGCCTCTTCATTGCGGAATCGTCCTGACTCCTGCGTCAGCGCAGCCGGTGCATAGATGCCAATCACAATGCCTGCGCCCAGCAGCTTGAAAATATCCCGGCGATTGACTTGAAACCAGTGTTGCAGCCGCGCGACTTCATGCTGCTTCAACTCTTCATGTTCTTTTTGCACGGAAGGACGGCTGCTCATCCCTTTTTCCCTCCCGCCGCGCGATGAATCGCGGCCACTATGCGCGGATACGTCCCGCAGCGGCAGACGTTGCCGTTCATCTGCCGGAGGATCTCTTCATCACTTGGCTGCGGCGTGGCCGAAAGCAGAGCGTGCGCTGACATGATCATGCCGGGGGTGCAGTAGCCGCACTGAAAGGCCTCTTCGTCAAGAAACGCCTGCTGCAACGGGGTGAGCTTCCCATTTTCCGCCAGGCTCTCAATCGTCAGGATCTTTTTGCCCGTCGCCGATTCAGAGGGAGTGCGGCAGGAGCGTACAGCCTTGCCATCGAGCAGCACTGTACAGGCGCCGCACTGGCCTTCACCACAACCGTACTTCGTTCTCGTCAAACCCAGGCCGTCGCGCAATACCCACAGCAACGGTTCGCCTGCCTGGGCCTCCACCTTGCGTTCGGTCCCATTCACCAGAAGAGTCAGCGTTGGCATAACCTAACTATGCTAACGCCGCCGCAAGGCCTCTGCCAATTTCAGTGGAGCTTTTGCTTGCCGTGAATCACAGAAAGAATATTGATGACGTTGTTATCGAAGTTGCAAATAATTCGATAGCTATAAATGATCAACTCACGTATGGAAGGATTCTCGAATTCTGGCACTTCACGTCCGGAGCGTGGAAACCGGGACAACTGCCTGGTCGCAAAAACTATCTTCTTTACAACAGACCTCGCGTACGCCGGGGAGTCCGCCTCAATATAAGCAGCAATCGATTCCAAATCTGACAGAGCGCGAGATGACCACCTTACTCGGTAAGCCATTTACCTAATCGAGCTTCGGCTTCTTCCTGAGAAAAAGTTCGTCCCGCCTCAGTATCTTCGAGCCCGCGGCGCACTTTATCAAGAACATACAGATGATACTGAATGTCTTCGATCGAACAGTTGTCCGGCAGCTTTTCTAAAAGCGTTCTGACTTCTTCTTTTGCAGTCATGTTCTCGTAAGAATATCACCACAATTTGTCGTTGCGATGACTCAAAACGTTCATTCCATCCTGGATGAACTCTCGCGTTCCCTCCGCAGCAGCGCCGCTTTTCTCTCCACACCCCACCGGTAGCCAGCCATGCTGCCATTTTTCTGCACCACGCGATGGCACGGAATCACCACTGCCACCGGGTTTGACCCGCAGGCATTCGCTACTGCGCGCACCGCTCGCGGGGAGCCAATCTGCCGTGCAACATCGGTATAGGTCCGCGTCTCTCCGCGTGGAATCATGCGCAGGGCGCTCCACACCCGTTGTTGAAATGCGGTGCCCTGAATATCCAGTGCAATTTCACTTGCTGACGAAGGCTGAATGAACAGTCTTTGCACCGTCTTTGCGATGTCCCTCAATTCGCCATCCTCACGCGAAATTTCCGCTGCGCTGAATTCGTTGCGTAAATCCTGCTCCAGCT
>DATFDA010000346.1:0-8485 GCA_035252525.1 Candidatus Angelobacter sp.
GCGGTACTTTCTAAGAAGACACCGCCGGGGCGGCCGTCCATCCCAGCCGGCCAACATCGGGCGTCAGAAGACCCCGGCGCTGCCACACGAGTATGGCGGTCAAGAATTCCAGGTGGCTTACGCGAAACGGCAGGGGAGCAGGGTCCCTCGGCAAAAGCGGCCCTCGGGATGGTGTGTGGTGGGTTTTGAGTTTGAGGTGAGAATTCCCTGAAGCGGCGTGGCGGAGGACGCATTCTCGGGACCCGTTCGACTTCCCCTCACTCGTTCCTCGCTCGGGGTCGCTCAGGGTGACAGAGACGAGGAGTTTCGCTAAGGGCACCGATGGTTCTGCACGCAATCAACCAGAAGAGATTGTCAGGAGTGCCAGAAGTGCCAAAAATGCCAATTGAAGTTTAAGAGTAGACATTGTCGCGTGGACAAAAAACCTCAGCGCAGGACGATGAACGACTACTGAAAACCGGCTATTAGCAATTGGCCTTTGGCACATAGCAGAAAACCGGCAATTATCACTCAGCGATTAGCAATTGGTCAGAGCACGAAGCGCTCTGAGGGCCACGTTCCAGCCCCATTCGGCACTGGCCTTATTCGTAATTGATTCGCTGCAAAAAGCGTGCTAACGTAAGTAGCTTTTGGACACTTCGGAATTTGAAGTGTCTATGTTCTTTGCGTCAACATGCCTCCCAGGAGGCCCGGGAACCCGGGTTCGGTCTTTAACAACTGAATATAAGCAAACGGCAACACCAGCTATTAGCCGTTGGCCAGTAGCCTTTGGCTTTGTGCTTAAGAGGTTAACCGAGTAGTAAATCCGGCGGTCTTTCTGCCGCACCCCCGACCAGGAAAAGGGAAAATCAACGCCGGGCTTCCACCCCACAAAACCAACACCGGGTTTTGTGGGGACCCCGGGGTTGATTCCGCTAAGTCTTTATTTTTCGGGGTTGACAGGGGAGGGGGTGGGGGCGGTGTCTAAGGTTTACCAAGACGCCAAGATCACCATATCGCCGACATCGACGTCATCGCACGACATCGCCGACATCGGAAAGGCTGCTGCTTGCGCGATCTAGTGGTGATCGTGTGGCTTATGTTCGCCTTTGTCCGGTGTCATGGATTCCGAACCTTCTCCCGCCGGCCTGCCACGGAACTCCAGCACCACTACTTTCGCGGTGTTGGTTCCTCCATTGGTAACGCTATGGACGACCGGATTGTTCCAGCGGACCTCACCCGCCTTATAGCTGGTCTGGGTCTCCGGGCCGTCCTGGTTCCGGATTTTCAAGGTTGCATCTGTGAGCGGCACAACCAGGAAGTTGGCCAAATGCGTATGCTGCGGATAGGCTGCCCCCGGCGGCAGAGTCACGCGCGTAACTGACCATTGGTCTGCGGACATGAGTTTCTCCACTGAAGGGCACTTGGCCTTATCACTGGAAGAGCAAGAAACTGGAATCTCACAAGAACTGGTGCAGGAAGCCTCATGCGTGGTGGGCTGCATGAGTTCGATGGTTATGTTGCGAAAGGGAGTGGCTGCCTTGTCCTGGACCGCATGCACCACCGGCGCTGCGGCAAAGCGAACTTCGCCATCTTTGATTTTGCTATTTGCGCTTTGCCCATCTGCCTTAATGTTCTGAAAGTCGCTGTCGCCCAGGAAAACGCCGAGGTAGTCGTGCTTGTGATTGTGCATCAGCGTTGATTGATTGGGCTCAATCGTCACGTCATAGACGCGCACAAACAGGTTATCCAGAACCTTGTGGTGGTGAGGCTCAGAGGTAATCTCCACTGGCTGCTGCTGGGCAAAGGCGGAGAGACCAAAAAGCAAGAGCGCGGCGGCGAAGAGTTTCGGCATGGCGCAGCTATTGTAACCAAATCGGCAAAAAAGCGAGCAAACTGGCCATTTGTCTGTTGCCGGCTGGCGGGGAGTTAGGGTTAACCGAACGTCTTCCACCAGAACAGAATCAGGGCTGCGGTAACCACGGCTCCAATGGAACCGCCAATCCAGAAATTCTGCCACCAGCTATTGGTGGTGCGCATGACGCGCCGGTCATTTGAAACGATTAGGATGAAGACCAGAATCGGCACAGTCAGCCCTCCGGCCAGCACTTGCGACCAGTAAAGCGCTGAAACAGGGTTGATCTTGAAAAAATTCAGAGCGGTGGCCACGAACATAGCGCCCGAGATCATCACGTAGAAGCGCACCGCCTCCCAGGGAGTTTCATTCAGTCCGCTGGGCCAGCCCATGGCTTCAGCCACGCTGTAGCACATGGACGCCACCAGCACTGGCAGCGCCACCATGCCGGCTCCAATGATTCCCAGCGCGAACAGAGAAGTTCCAAGAACGCCAACCGCGGGAGTTAGCGCGGAAGCCGCCATGCGCGTGGTCAGGTCACTCCCTGGAGGAATTCGCAGCACCGTGCCGGCGGCCACCATGATGGAGTAACAAAGGACCGTTGTTACCACGGTCCCAGCCTGGTGCTCAGCTCCCCCGGACGACGAAATTCCTGCCAGCGCCTCTTCGCGCCGGGAACTGGTTTGCCAGACCAATACATACGGGGTCAGGAGCGCTCCAAAGATCGCGACAACCGTTTGGGGATATCCCACGCCGTGGGGGATGTGGGGAAACACGGAGTTGCTGATCACCTGTTTCCAGTCAGGGTGGGCCAGAATGGCAGCAGCCACATAGATGAACAGAGGCAATGAGAGCAGCACCAGCGCATGGGTAATCTTGCGGTAATCGCGGAAGATCAGCACGTACCAGACGAGAAAGGCCACGGCGGCGATGAAAAACATTCGCGGCAACTGCATGACAATGGAAAAAGCGTCTGTTACCGCCATCAGATCTGCCACAATCATGGCCATGTTGATGACTACCACGACTAGGGCACAGGCAATGGCCACCTTCCTTCCGTAGGTCCCGCGAAGCAAGTCCACCAGCCCTTTCCGCGTCTCATAACCGATGCGGGCTGAAACCGCGAACACGGCAAGCAGAAACGGTATGCAAAGCAGCACGGACCAGAGCAGCGAATATTGATATGTGGCGCCGGCCACCGTAGCCGTGAGTACAAGAGCCGGGTCAACGTCAGAGGCCCCTGTCACCATGCCTGGGATGATCTGGCGGAACGGGCCCTCCGGATGCAGGCGTTTCTCTTCACCGCCCAGCCTGGGCCAGCGCAGCACGTTTTGTCCGGATTCCACGTTGTTATGGGATTTTGGGGAGTTCACGGCGGAGGGCCCTTCTGATTCGGCGCTCGTGCCAGAGTCGCAGCGGCCTGGAGTAGTTGATGATGCCGAACGCGGCAATCGCGGCCAGCAGCAATGTACTGCTCAGGAAAAGAAAGAGATGAGAGACTCCCGTTTGGGCCACGCGCAGGAACACCAGTGCGTTGCGAGGCGTAAGGAGCATCGCCGCGGCCAGCGCCATCATTCCGATTCCTGCCAGCAGCCCGGTGGCATTCTTCGCCCAACGCCCCGATGCGTGGTATTCAGCAAAGAGGCGGAAACCGTATGAGATAAGCCCTGCTATGACAGCAAAGTTCGCGACTGTGGCAATCCAGTCCTTAAGATCCATCCTGTGGGTTAAGACGCACCCTGAGTAGCGGCAGGTTGGAACAACGGCTGAAAAGAAAATCAATTAGGCCGTGGACCTTAAAAGATCAAGAACTTCTTCTTTTTCTTAAGCCCTGAGTTCTTGCTGTGTTGCCCCTCCGGTTGGCCATTGGCAGCGATCATTACCGGATGGTTGCTGCCCTGGTTGGCAGTTGCGCCAGTATCAACGTAACCGGATTTCACCTCAATATAGGCCTGCTCGCGCAGCTTGGCCAGATAAGCCCGCGCAGCCGGCTCCAGCTTTTGCGAGTAGATGGCTTCGCGGATCTTGTCTTCCACTTCCTTGACCGGAGGCACTCCGGCAGAGCGGTGCGCGTCCACTTTCAAAATCAGGAAGCCCTGCTTGGTGCGGATGGGCTCTGTGAATTCACCCGGCTTGAGCGACATGGTCTTGTCTTCAAAGTCCTTGGCCAGTTCACCCTTCTTGAAGGTCCCCAGCGGACCGCCTTGTGCCGCCGTGGGCCCATCGGACTCCTTCTTCGCCAAATCGTCGAACTTGGCGCCGGTCTTGAGCTGGGTATAGATAAACTTTGCTTTGGCTTCAGCCTTGGCTACCTGCGCCGGGTCTTCAGCTTTTTGATCGTCAGTCTTATCCGCCGTGTCCTGCTGCTGGCCGTTCTTGTCCACCTGCGTTTTCGGCTGCGTTGAAACCAGGATCTCGCTCAGGGTAATCTGTTCCGGCCCGACCATTTCCTGACTGTGCTTGTTGTAGAAATCCTGCACTTCTTCATTGGTGATGTGAATTTTTGAGCCCACTTCCTGGCCGATCACCTGCTGGGTCACCACTCTGGTGCGGATGCTCTCTTTATAATCTTCAAAAGAGATGCCCTGTTTCTTGGCTTCATCTTCCAAGGCTTGCATGGTGGGCAGTCCCATCTCCTGCCGCATCTTGTCCAATTGCTTGATAGTTTCGGTCTCGCCGGTGATCCCCAGCTCTTTTCCTTTTTCAAGAAGAAGCTGTTCGTCGATCATCTCCCGCAGCACGTCTTTTTGTGCGGCTGTCCAGCGGGTTTGCCAGTCATTGGGGAACTGCTGTTTCAACTCCTGAACGCGGGAATCTTTTGCCCGCTGAAATTGGGAGCTGGTAATAATCTGATCGTTCACGCGGGCAATGATCTCATCCACGATGTTATCGGCATGGACAAGCGCAGCAGCACAGATCAGGAGGGCAACGGAAATAAATGAAAACTTCTTCATGATGACGCTTTCTTATGAATGTTCGGGAGCTTGGGCTTTGCAATATTTTAACAGCGCAAAGCTGCAATAGCTATCAGCAGTGACGGTACTAAGTAGCTGATCAGCTTACATTTCAGGGTTTTTTCTTCTTTCCCAGAAAGCCCCCGAGCAATCCTTTCAGGTCCTGCTTCTGCTGGCCCTGCTGTCCGTTGGCCTGATTGCCCTGCACCGTTCCCAGAAGTGTCTGCTTCAGGCCTTGTACCTGGTTCCCAATGGCGGGCAGAAATTTCGGATTCTGAGTGGTTCCCTGGATCAGGAATGGCACACCCTTATTTTGCAGCGCGGTGGAAACCGGGCTGATGTTGGCAAGCATTCCACCTGATGTTTTTGACAGCTTCATCAGCATTTTGAAATCCAGCGAATTATTGCTGCCGATAACGCCGTTCCCCGTCAGGGTGCCGATGGATGGCACATCAATGACAATGTTGTCGGCCCGAATTCCTTCAGGGGCAACGCGCAGGGCTGAGCTTACCGTCTGGATCAAAGTGTCTGAACCCTGCTTGATGCCCGTGAGGGCCGCCAACGCGCCCAGCTTGGCCCCCAGATCAAATCCGGTCAGGTGAGTGCCGTTTATCGCCAGCGGGCCGGTGATCACGAGCCGGTCCAGCGGGCCTTCAGCATTCATATCCATATTGATGGCGCCGCCCTGCAACGATGCGCCAGAGGGCAAGACCACTCCAAAAGCCGGGAGCAGCGCCTGAACGTCATTTACAGCCATGTCCTTGCCCTGAACTTTCATGTGAGCAATGGTGTCTGCTCCCCTGGCTTCCAGCGTGCCTCCCGCGTTGACGGTACTGTTTCCGGTGTGAAGGTCGGCGTGAATGTTGCCGTTCTGTGACTGCAAGCCATAATCAGAGCGGTAGTCAATTGAAACCGGGGCCTTGGCCGGAGAGCCTCCCTTGATCACCCGAAGATTGGTAGCTTTGATTTTGCCGTCCGACTGGACTTTGCTGCCATCCGACTTCACCGTCCCATCAAAATCCAGACTGCCACCTACGCCCGAACTCGGATCAATAAATCCTGTGGAAGCCAGATCAGCATGATTGAGCGTGATCTTCGCTTGCAAAGGCGTGCGCGCGGAGTCCTGGCTGTTGAGCGGGCCTGCCTGTCCCTCAAGTTTGAGCGAGCCGCCGCCCGGAGTATCGGCGGTAAGGGTGAAAGGAATCGCGCTGGTCAGGGAGATGTTCCGGGCCGTGAGGTTTACCTTGTCATAAACATATTCCTTGCCGGCCTTGCTGGCGCTGCTTTCTCCCACCCGGACTTTGCCGTCCGCAATTTCAAATTTCTCCACTGAAATCGCCGGTGTACTCGATTCACCTGTAGTCTCTTTGGGTTTGGAGGAAGAAGTGCCCAGCGTGGAGTAGTTCCATTTGCCTGCGGCATTCTTCAGCAGCACAATTTCAGGACGCTCCACCGTGATGCCGGTTACCTCCAGCCGCTTGGAGAAGATCAAGGGCATGAGATGGACTCCCACTTTGAGCGAACCTGCCTGCAGAAACGGCCCTTTGCTGAACGCAGGATCATCACTGATGGAAATCTGGCTGGCAGACGCGCCTCCACTAAACAGCGAAGCGGAAAGCTTCCCGATCTGCACCTGCCGGTTCAAAGACGCGGAAAGGCTCTTTTCCAGGCTGGGACGGAAACTGTCCACATTGATGAACAAGGGCGCAGCCACTACCAGGATGATCAGGACAGCTACCACAATGCCGACGACAGTAAGCAGGCGTTTCATAACGTAAGAAATGCTATCAGAAAGACAAGGTTAAGGATGCGCTTGACAGAGCTGCTGGTTTGCCACAGGATAGCGCTTTGACCGGGCCCCAGTGGAGGATAGACATGAGACTGCGGATTCTGGGCATCTTCCTCGTAACCTTTTGGATTTTGGCTCCAGCAGAGTCGCAACAAGTGGCCACAGCGAACCTTGTTATTTCAGCTCAGCTCACAAGGACGCTCGATGCTAAACACGTGAAAGCAGGTGATCTTTTTGAAGCCCGCTTGCTGGACGATCTGGAATATGGCCCTGCTGATCAGCATAAAGTTATTCCTCGAAATTCAAAGCTGGTTGGGCACATCACCGAATCACAGAAGTGGACCAAAGGGAGTGTGTCGAGGCTTGGCTTGGCGTTTGATTCGGCTGTTTCCTGGAGCGGTTCGGTAACCAAGATTGACCCGGTGATCATAGGATTCAAACCTCCCACTCAGCCACAACCTCGCCCCATCCACACGATTCAAAACACTGACAATGCCATGGCCCGGGCGGCGGGCGCGGTCAGCGATGATGATGGATACATTTCGGATCCTGTGATCAACTCAGTTGGTATACAAACCGAGGGTATTCGCCTGGGACAAATCAAGAAAGATGGATGGCATGCGGCACACGGGAGCTCACGAGCCAGCAAGACAGCGGTGCTGCTTTCACCTCAAAAGAATGTCAGATTGGAAAAAGGCGCGCTGATTTACCTGCAAATCCTCGATCCCGGAAAATAGTACCGGGCTTTCGGAATCTGCAGCGACCAAATGTGGAGATGAAAGCCTGCGGCTAACTTCCGTACGTTTTCTTCAGATAGTCGGTAACTTCGGCATCCAGCTCTTTGTAGCCGCCGTGAATCGTGGTGCGCAGCGCCGATTCAATGGACTGGCCTTCACCGAGCCTCTGCAGAATACGAGCCAGATCGCTGACGCCGTAAGTAGAGATGATGTATTCGACGGCTGCCAGGCTTTCCGCGTAGGCCACAATGGCCTCAGGCTTGTCCAGTGAATCAAAATCTCCCTCCAACAGATTAAGAGGCACCTGGTGGCCTGAGCTGTAAAGATTGGCGAGCGTCGCCCCGAAAGAGGTGGTGTTGGCGCCCTGCTCAAATTCGGCAATGCCTTCATTGAGCCATTGCGGCGCGCGGCCATGAGCAATCTGGGCGACGAAGGAATGCGTGAGTTCGTGCCGCAGCACCCGCTCCAATTCAGGCGTAACGCTGCTGACGCCGGAAATGGGAATGCGGATCTTGCCGTCGTTCAGCGCTGCCGACCATGCAGGGGCCTGGGTCACATCGAAGAACGCTTCATCCGTGTACAGCGACACGTAGATGTTTTTGGGCGTTGCGCCAAGGTCATTCTGGAGTTTGTCGTAACTCGCCTCCAAAGTGTTCAAAATCTCCTGACGCAGCGCGCTGTTGACCTGCGATCCCTCATACCGCAGCGTGAAGTGATTGCTTTCCTCCTGGTGAAAATCGGCTTCCGTGCGGGACTCGCGCTCGACGCGCTCCAGCAGTTGCTGCACCTTGTCATCACCATGAAGGGCGAGCGACGTCTTCAGCGCTGCAATCGCTTCTTTGTTCTGGTCATTCTTGTAGCGCGCATAACCAAGAATCCAGAAGGCATAAGAGGACTGTGGATTCGCGCGGGTGGCGCGTTCGCCGTAGATAAGCGCTTCAGAATACCTGCCCAGCCGCAGCAGAAGAGAAGAATAGTTCTCCAGCAGAATGGAGTTTTCAGGAAGGTAATGCAGCGCGCTCTCAAGATAACCTGCCTCTGTTTGTAGATTGTTGCGGTTATCTTCAAATCCTGCCGCAATGGCAAATGCCGCGGCTGCTTGTTCCGGAGGACCATCTCTTTCAATGTTTTTCAGTGCGGCAATGTCCACATCATCATGGGAGATCACCCG
>DATFDA010000347.1:0-13256 GCA_035252525.1 Candidatus Angelobacter sp.
CCAGAATGCCTGGGCGATATCTGATCTGGCGGACGAAGTGGTGGTAATACGCGATGGCCGGGCAGTGGCCGCAGGGATATTCAATGATCTCGCTGGCAGTGCGGATGAATATGTTCGGGGGCTCATTTTTCCAGAAAAGAGCCTTGAAATTGGCGGGTCAAGCCCGCCGCAAAACGCCCAATCCGCTCCCGCGACAGTCGTACAGGTTCAGAACGTTAGCAAGAGATTCGTGCAGCGGCATGTTTTCTCGCGAACGAAATTTTCTGTACAGGCACTACAAGAAATCAGTTTTGAAATTCCTGAAGCCTCCACCACCGCAATCATTGGATGCTCGGGATCAGGAAAATCAACATTGGCCCGCTGCATTGCCGGGTTTGAACGGCTCGATGAGGGAACGGTGCTTGTGCAGGGCTCAGCGGTGAAAGGTCCGCAGCCGCATGTGCAACTCATTTTTCAGGATGCTGGAACTGCGCTGAATCCAAGTTTCACGGCAGCAGAGCTGATCGCTGAGCCGATGGAAGTTGCGGGGCAAGGCAGCGCAAAGGAGCGGCGCGAACGGGTCATAGGTTTTATGCGGGAGGTTGGCCTGGATCCGGATTCGGCCAACCGTCGCGCCGGCGAGTTCAGTGGAGGACAAAAGCAGAGACTGGCCCTGGCCCGTGCGCTGGCGGCAAATCCCCGGCTGCTCATTTTGGACGAATCACTTTCAGGTCTCGATCTGCCCCTTCAGGCAAAGATGCTCAGGTTGTTGCTTGATTTGCAGAAGCGCCGCGGTCTGAGTTATCTGCATATCTGCCACGACTTGAATTTCATTGGCCTCTTCGCCCGTGAAGTGATTGTCATGGACCAGGGAAGGGTGGTTGAGCGAGCAGCACCTGCCCAACTGAGATCCAGCACGCAACCGGCGACGCGCGCTTTGATGGAAGCAAGCAAGCGCCCGCATGCTCCAGGACTGGAGGCTGTCCTGTGATCCGCTATCTGATTCGCAGGCTACTGCAGGCACTGCTGCTCCTGGCGGTTGTCTCCGTGCTGCTTTTCGCACTCATGCAGGCTGCCCCGGGAGATTACCTGAGCGAGCAGCGCCTTGCAGGCCACATGTCTCCCGAATCCATGCAGGCGTTGCGGACAAAATATGGCCTTGATCGGCCTTTCATGATCAGGTATTTCCGCTGGATTGCCTCGGCCAGCCATGGCGAACTCGGCTATTCAGTCGCTTACAACGAACCCGCGTTACAGCTTCTGCTTCCGCGTGTTCGCAACACGCTGTTGCTGACGATTCCCGCACTGCTGATCTCATGGTTGATCGGCGTGCCGTTGGGTGTTCTGGCGGCATCGCGCCGGAGAGGATGGTTAGACCCCATCTTTGCGGCCGGGAATGGATTCCTGCTGGCGCTTCCAGATGTGCTTCTTTGTCTGCTGGCGTTGCTGATTGCCCTAAAAACACAAAAATTCCCCGTGGGCGGGATGACCGCTCAGGAACTGAGCGATGCTGCTGCGGCAGCGCGAATGAAAGACCTGCTTTGGCACCTGTGGCTGCCGGTGGGAGTGCTGGTGATTGGCGCGCTTGCCCCCATCATGCTGCATGTTCGGTCCAGCGTTGCGGATGTGATGGATTCCAGCTACTTCCGGGCTGCGGAAGGGCACGGGCTGCGCGGCTTTACGTTGCTCTTCCGGCATGCGCTGCCTGCGGCGGCGAACCCGTTGATCTCGCTTTTTGGCCTGTCCATCGCATTCCTGCTGAGCACGTCTCTGGTGGTGGAGGTAATTCTGAGCTGGCCGGGAATTGGCCCCATGCTGCTGGAAGCCGTAATGGCCCGTGATCTTTTTGTAGTTCTTGGGTCTGTGGTGTTCAGCACTCTCTTTCTGGTGGCGGGCAACTTCCTGGCGGACATTCTGCTGTACGTCTTTGATCCGCGGATCAGGGTGCAGTCATGAGAGCATCCACAAAATTCCGCTGGGCAGCAGGATTCCTGCTGGTGCTTCATGTGGTGGTGATCTTCGCGGGCTTTATTGCTCCTTACGACTATCAAAGCCAGGACCGCTTGCATCCGTTCGCTCCTCCCGCGCGAGTGCATCTGGTGGATTGCAGCGGCAAATTGCATCTTCATCCTTTTGTTTATGGCTTGAAGGACTCCGGCCAGGGCTTTGGGAGTTACGCGGCAGACTGCAGCCAGGTTCTGCCCTTGCGTTTTTTTGTTCGCGGCGATGAATACAGCCTGCTCGGTATTTTCCATTCAACGCTGCACCTGTTCGGCGTAGATGCACCGGCGCAGGTGAAGGTCCTGGGTTCTGATGGCTTTGGGCGGGACCAGTTTTCGCGACTGCTGTATGGCGGCCAGGTTTCGCTTTTTGCTGGATTACTAGCCGCTCTTCTGGCCCTTTCGGGAGCTTTGCTGGTGGGCGCTATCTCTGGTTTGTACGGCGGGGTAACTGATGATGCATTGATGCGGCTGGCCGAGGTCGCAGTCGCCGTACCTTCTTTCTATCTGCTGCTGGCCGTGCGTTCCTTGCTGCCGCTGCGCACGGGACCGGTGGTGGCGTTCCTGCTGGTAGTCTGCATTATTGGGTTTTTGAGTTGGGCGCGTCCGGCCAGGCTGGTTCGCGGCGTGGTGCTCAGCGGACGCGAGCGCAACTTTGTCCTTGCAGCGCGAGGCTTTGGCGCATCCAGGAGCTATCTTTTGCGACGGCACCTCATGCCCATGACATTCCCGGTGCTGATTACGCAGATGGTGGTGCTGGTTCCGCAGTTCATTCTGGCGGAAGTGCTGCTTTCATTTCTCGGCCTTGGCATCAGTGAGCCGTTCCCGAGCTGGGGGAACATGCTGGCTTACGCGCAGCAATATCACATTCTGGTTTCTTACGGCTGGATGCTGGCGCCGGGCCTGATGCTGTTGCCGGTGATTCTGGCTTATCACGTGTTAGCTGATGCGCTACAGGAGAAGTTACAATTAACTGCTTGAATCCAAAGAAATTCAGCTTTCATCAGCGCTCACCGCGAGCACTCGCCGTGCGCCTTTTGGCTCTCATCCTGCTGGGCGCGGCATGGGCCCAATCTGGGACACAACCGGACTTCCTCTTATCGGCTGCGGCACCGGGGAACATGGGGGGAAAGCTCGTGGTGAGCATTCGCTCCGAGCCGAGAACCTTCAATCCTGTTACTGCGGTTGATCAGGTTTCTGTTGGCATCATCAGCCGGACCATGGCTGATCTAATCCACATCAATCGTGGCAGCCAAAAAACTGAGCCGGCGCTGGCACGCTCCTGGACGGCTTCCAAAGATGGCACGGTGTTTACGGTCAAGCTCCGCCGCGGGCTGAAATTTTCTGACGGCGCACCGTTTGATGCCGATGATGTGGTTTTCTCGTTCAAAGTTTATCTTGATGAGAAGGTGCACTCTCCGCATCGTGATCTGCTTATGATCGGGAACAAGCCGATCAGGGTGGAAAAGCTGGACAAATTTACCGTTCGTTTTATTTTTCCCTCGTCGTACGCTCCGCTGGAACGGCTCTTTGACACTCTTCCGATGCTCCCACGGCATCTGCTGGAGAATGATTACCGGGATGGAAAGATTGCCGATGCGTGGGGCTTGAATACTCCACCTGACAAGATCGCTGGCCTGGGACCATTCCGGGTCAAAGAGTTTGTACCGGGGCAACGTGTGGTGCTGGAGAAAAATCCGTACTACTGGAAGGCGGACAGCAAGGGACAGAAGCTTCCTTATCTTGATGGGATCACCTTCCTGATTGTTCCCAACCAGGACGCGCAGGTCGTTCGTTTTGAGGCGGGAGACACGCAGATCATCAGCGGCTTGAGCGGAGACAATTTTGCGGCGCTTGAACCCGAGCAACAGACGCGCCACTTCAAGCTTTACGATGCGGGACCGGGACTGGAATACAACTTCCTGATGTTCAACCTGAATGATGACACCGGCAAATATCCCGAGGTGGCGCGCCGGCAAAAATGGTTCCGCGATGTTCGCTTTCGTCAGGCAGTCTCAGCCGCAATTGACCGGACCGCGATCGTACGCCTGGTGTATCACGGCCGCGCGACTCCGTTAGCCACTCACGTGAGCCCAGGAAACAAGCTCTGGTTCAATCACGCCATACCTGCGCCCGTGCATTCTCCGGATAAAGCAAAGCAACTGTTGAAAGCCGCAGCTTTTTCCTGGAATTCCAAAGGCGCCTTGATGGATTCATCCGGTGAGCCGGTGGAGTTCACAATCCTGGTGAGTTCCAGCAACCAGCAGCGCATGCAGATGGCCACGCTGATCCTCGAGGACCTGAAGCAGATCGGGATCACCGCGCATGTTGTTTCCATGGAAGGCCGGGCTGCAGTGGACCGGGTGCTCAATTCTCACGAGTACGATTCCGTAATTATGGGCCTGGCCAGCGGAGACGTAGATCCCACGCCGGACAACAACGTGTGGATGTCCAATGGTCAAACTCACCTGTGGCATTTGGGTGAGAAGACGCCGGCGACGCCGTGGGAAGCCGAGTTGGACCGGCTACTCGAGAAACAATTGATCACGCTCAGCTATGCAGAGCGCAAGGAGCTTTACGATCGTTTTCAGCAGATAGAGGCTGAGCAGTTGCCCATGATTTATCTGGCCACGCCCAGCGTCCTGGTGGGGGCGCAGGAGAACCTTGGTAATTTCCAGCCAGCGGTGATCGAACAATATACTCTTTGGAACGCAGAAGAACTTTTTTGGCACACCCCCGGAAAACATTGAATGGAAGACAACGCCAAAAGCATTGCGGTGGCAACACCGCGGGACACGGCTGCTGAAGATGAAAAGCTGGTGCAGGACTGCCTGAACGGTGACGAAAAGGCATGGAACCGGCTGATCGATAAATATAAGCGGCTGATTTATTCCGTCCCAGTCAAATACGGGCTCAGTCCTGACGACGCTGCAGATATCTTTCAGAACGTCTGCGTGGACCTGTTCACCAATCTCGGCAAGCTGAGGAAGATTGAATCCATACGCTCCTGGCTGATCACCGTGGCCACGCACAAGTGCTTTCATCATAAAAAGCACCAGCGCTCAGATGTGGAACTGGACGCCATGGAACAGGAAATGGCTGAAGAGCTTGCACCCGCAGCCCCTCAGGTCCTGCAGGAAGTGCAGGAGGAGCAGGCGGTGCGGGACGCTATTCAGCGGCTTTCTCCCCGATGCGCAGACCTGGTGAAAATGCTGTTTTTCCAACAGCCGCCACTGCCGTATACCGAAGTAGCACAGAAGTTGGGGCTGGCAACCGGCTCGATTGGGTTCATCCGCGGACGTTGTTTGAACCGTCTACAAAAAATTCTGGCGGAACTTGGATTCTAGATGGCGCAACAGGTGAGCGGCTTTCCAGCAGAACCTTGGATCAACGATCTTGCCGCCATCCCAGGCGAGCCGGAGCGCAGGTCTTTCCTTGCCGCGCGACCGGAGCTTCGCCGCAATGAGTCCGTTCAAGCGCTGTATGACGCCGTGGTCACACTGGTGCGCATAGATGTGCCCCAGGCAGAACGCCTGGCATTGGCAAGCTCATGGATTGCGGACGATCTCAATGACCCGGCATCCATCGCGCTTAGCTCCCGCGCCATGGGGCATGTTCTTTACATCACGGGAAAACATCGGCAGGCAATTCAGCAGCATGAACGCGCGCTGGCCATTTTTGAAGAGCTGGGGCGCGACCTGGACGTGGGCCGCACCATTAACGGAATGCTGCAATGCCTGATCTATGACGGGCAGTATGAACGCGCTTTCCAGCTTGTGGAGCGCGGGCGGACGATTTTCTCGGCCCACAATGACCGGCTCCGCCTGGCGCGGCTGGACAGCAACATGGCGAATATCTATTACCGCCAGGACCGTTTCCACGAAGCGGCTGAGCTGTACGAAAGGGCTTATCGCGAGTTCCTGGCCTGCGGCGAGCCGCTGGATATTGCCGCGGTATTGCGAAACCTGGCGGTGTGCTATATCAGCGTGAACGAATTCGTCCGGGCGCAGGAAACCTACCAGCTTGCCCGCCAGCACTGCCAGGAGCATGGGTTTTCTCTTCTGGTTGCTGAAGCTGACTACAACGTGGCATATCTCCACTACCTGCGCGGTGAATACCTGCGAGCCATTGAGCTTTATGACCAGACGCGGGTTTTGTGCGAGCAGCTTGGTGACCGGTATCACCGCGCTCTGTGCGATCTGGACGAATCAGAAATTTATCTGGAACTGAACCTGACCGAAGGCGGCGAAGAACTGGCGCGGGCCGCTTTCAGTGCGTTTACTGAACTCAAGATGAGGTATGAGGCGGCCAAAGCGGCGACGTTTTCCGCCATCGCCATCAGCCAGCAGGGGCACTATGAAGATGCGCTGCTGATCTTTGATGAAGCGCGCGAACTGTTTACCCGCGAGCACAACCAGCTTTGGCCTGCGCTGATTGACCTCTATAAGGCGCTGGTGCTATATGAGGCGCGCCAGGATGATCAGGCGGAAGACCTGGCGGCATCAGCGCTCGAATACTTTGGTTCGTCGCTGCTGCCGGCCAAGGCCGCGGTCTGTGAACTGCTGCTTGCGGCCATAGAGATACGTAGTTCAGATCCGGAAGAAGCGCGGCGGTACTGCAGTTCGGCTTTATCGCGGTTGCTGCATGTGGAATCTCCCGCGTCCTACCAGGCATATTTCATGCTCGGCCAGGCGGAGGAGAGCAGCGGTAATACTGAATTGGCGCGACAGGCCTACGACAAGGCGTACCAGAAGCTGGAAGATCTGCGTAATCATCTGGGCAGGGAAGAGCTGAAGATCGCGTTTCTCAAAAACAAGCTTGCCGTTTACGAAGGCCTGGTGGTGACCTCATTGGCGGTGCACTCAGCTGTATGCAGCGAGCACGACACGTTCGCATACATTGAACAGGCGAAGTCACGCAGTCTGGCGGACCTCATCTCGTTTCGTTCATCAGTGCTTTCGGGGAGAAGTGTGGAGCGCTCTCCCGCCATGGCTCAGTTCCGCGAATTGCATGAGAAGCTGAATTGGACGTACCACCAGATTGAGCTGGAGGAACTCAATCAGAGCCCCACCTCGCGGGAGAGAATACGGCATCTCAGAGAACAGGGGCGAAGCTATGAAGACGCCATGGTGCGCGCCTTCTCGCAGTTGCAAAATCAGGACCGCGATTTTGCCGCGCTGCAGAGCGCGAAAACCGTCTCCGCCAAAGAAATTCAGAAAGTAATCCCGGCAAATACGTTGCTGGTGGAGTTTTATGCGGCGCGGAATACGTTCTACGCGTGTCTGGTATCACAGACCCAGCTAAAGATCATTGTGGTTGCGGATGTCACCCGGGTGCGGGAGAAACTGCGGCTTTTGCAATTGCAGTTGGCTAAGTTCCGCCTGGGCGAGGACTATATCCGGGCATTGGAGAAGCCGCTGCTTGAGGCCACATTGGCCCACCTGGAGGAGCTATACGGGCTTCTCATAGCGCCGTTACGGAAACAGCTTCAGGCTGAACACCTGGTCATTGTTCCGCATTCGTTCCTGCACTATTTGCCTTTTCACGCACTCACCGATGGCGAACGCTACCTGATTGACGATTTCACCATTTCCTATGCGCCCAGCGCCAGCATCTTTGCTCTGTGCCAGCAAAAGCCGATTGAGGAGAGCAACGGGGACTCACTGGTGCTGGCGGTTGCCGATGCGCGCGCTCCGCATATCGAGGAGGAAGGACGCTTTGTGGCGGAGGCCCTGGGAGGAGCGAAGCTTTTTCTGGGAGAAGACGCTACGGAAGAGCGGCTGAAGATGTACGGTCCGAAGAGCCGGTTTATTCACATCGCTACGCACGGGTATTTCCGCCAGGACAACCCGATGTTCTCATCGATCAAGCTGGGCAACTCATTACTGAGCCTGTTCGACTTCTACCAGTTGCAGCTCAGTGCAGAGCTGGTGACGCTGAGCGGATGCGGTACCGGCATGAATGTGGTAATTGGAGGGGATGAGTTAATCGGGCTGGTCAGAGGACTTTTGTATGCCGGGGCGCAGAGCTTGATGGTGAGCTTGTGGGAGGTGCATGACCAGAGCACGAGTGAATTTATGCGTGATTTCTACTCGTCCTACAGGGAAAGTGCCAATAAAGCCAATGCTTTACGGCGGGCGCTAATCAATTTAAGGCAAAAGCGGCCACATCCTTACTATTGGGCGGCATTTGCCCTGGTAGGACGGCTATTGTAAAAGAACGTAAATTTTTCAGCGGAGTATATTTTTCCGGCTATCCAGAACCCTTATGGTCAGAAGCAGGCTCATCCGTCGACTGCTAAGAGGGGAATGTGGACCCGGAAGCCGCGTTCCCCTTCAAAAGAAAGAAGAGACGATAAGAAGCTAATATGCCTCAAGCTGCACGCCATTTCGATATCACTGAGTGGGCTGATTACGCAAGGAATCTGACTCCCGCAGACAAGAACAGCGAGATGAAAACTCATCTCCAGGCGGGATGTTCCCGGTGTGAAAAGCTCCAGCAGGTTATGTCCAAGTTTAGGGTCGTTTGTGAGCGAGAGAGCACGCTTGAGGTCCCAAGATATGCCGAGCAATCAGTGAAGGCACTATTTACGCTGGGCAGGCCGGCACGGCACTCTGCGCTTGAGCGCCTGTGGGCCACGTTGACCTATGACAGTGCAAATACCCTGCAGCCAGCGGGAGTAAGAGGCGGCCACCAGATCAGTCGTCAAGTGCTCTTCCATGCCGGTGATTATTCGGTGGATTTGAGGTTTGAACACGAGAAAGGCTCTTCCAGCATGGTGCTGGTAGGGCAAATTGCAAACCAGAAGGCGCCTGAGAAATTGATGTCGAACCTGCCAGTGATTCTGCTGGCTGGAGAACGCGAGGTCTCCCGTTCCATCAGCAACTCCTTTGGTGAGTTCCAGATGGAATATGTCCCTGAGACTGATCTACGCTTGCTTGTACCGCTTGAATCGGCCGGCCAGGAACTGGAAGTAGTTCTTGGAAAAACGAACCAGGCTTGATCTGCGACGAAAAATCTATTTTTTGGAAGTCGACAATGAGGAGATTGCAACTGCTGTTCATTTTGAGTGTGCTGCTGGCTATGAGTTTACCTCTAGCCGCGCAAAGCACCTTTATCCTCACGGTTTCCCCCAGCAACGTTGATTCTGTTATCTCCACGCATCATCTCTCCATTGTCAAGGAACTATACGACGGTCCCAACTGCGTCTACGTGGTTACCGCATCTTCATCCAATAGTTCTGAAGTTGAAAATGAGGTTGAGAGCGATTTGAAAGTGGCGGGCTTTGAGCCAGACCAGAAAGCCAACCTGCCCGAGCTCTCAGGCCTGACCGGACCGGTGCTGAACCAGTCCACAACTACCATTCTGGATACGCTTCCCGGTTCTAGGGTGAATTTCTTTGGGACCGCGGTTCCGAGCATTTATGCCGGGCAGACGGCCGCTTCCATCATCCGGCTCAGCGACGCCCGCACGGCCACGAATCTGAATGGATCGGGAGAAGTGGTTGCCATTATCGATACCGGTGCTGACCCGAATCATCCGGTTCTGTCGTCCGCCCTGATCCCCGGTTTCGATTTCACGCGCAATACCGCCGGATTTTCCGAGTGGTCAGACCTTGACTCGTCAACCGCTGCAAAGCTGCAACAGTCGACTACAACGATTCTGGATGGAAACAGACTCCTGCCCTTGAACGCCTCTACGGCGGTGATTCTGAACCAGTCCACAACCACGATTCTTGACCAATCGACCACCACGATTCTTGACAGCAACTATCCTGAGTTTGGCCACGGAACCATGGTGGCCGGCATTGTGCACCTGGTAGCGCCGGGAGCATCCATTATGCCTTTGAAGGCTTTCCGGGCAGATGGAACTTCCAATTTGTCAGACATCGTACAGGCGATTTATTACGCTGCCAACAACGGCGCGAATGTCATCAGCATGAGTTTCAGCACGCCGCAGTCTTCACCATCACTCCAGGCAGCGATCCAATACGCATTGAGTAAGAATGTGACGTTGGTTGCTGCCGCAGGCAATGATGGTTTGAATACGCGGGTTTATCCAGCGAGCTACGGCGGCGTAGAAGGTATCGCCTCCACCTCGAACAGCGATGCACGCAGTTCATTCTCAAACTTCGGCTCGGGCGTCGCGGTTTTCGCAGCGCCCGGCGAGGGCGTGGTCACCACCTTCCCCGGGGCAACCTTCGCCGCGGGATGGGGAACTTCTTTCAGCGCTCCCATGGTGGCCGGTTCGGCTGCGCTGGTTTTGCAGGCACGTCCTACAGCAAAGCCTGGCGATGTAACCAATTTCCTATCCAAAGCAGTGCAGATCGGCGGCCTTGGTGGTTACGGCCGAATTGATCTGTATCAAGCTCTTACGACTGCCATTGGCGGCGGTACGAGCGGCGGGCGGTAGCGGAAACAACAGCAGCGCGAGCAAACCGTAGTCTCGTCGGCAGGCTGATTTCTATACCAAACTCAATTGATAACTCATGAGCAGGATGCTTGCCTCATATGACCATGAGAGTGCTAAGCGCCTTGCTGTTTCCTATGTCGAGCCCAAATGAACCTGATATTTATTAGGTGTTTTAATTCTACCTCCTTTCTTAATCGTTACGGTTCTCGGGGTGGCTTAAAATATGGTTCTCTGAATCTGCAATGAGTCCGTCAGATACGACTTAAGCCTATTATTTTTCAATCATATATCCCCAATTCGTGGCGGGTCACTTCAATTCCTGGAAGGATCCCCAATCCACCTTAAATTTTTTTTAACCAGAGGCGAGATTCTGCCTATACTCAACCTGCGCTTTTGAACAGCAAGGCGCAATCGCAAGTAAATCCAGACGGGGGCCTTGCAGACCGCGACGGAACGGTTGGTGCGGGCAAAGACAAAGATGTCTTATCTCAGATTTAAATCGTTTTTTTGCGTATTCATCCTGTTCAGCAGTGTATTCATGGCGGCCCAGGACAAGTATGTCCTGGTAACCAAGCCGTCTAATATCAATGATGTTTGCTCGCGTCACGGACTTGCCAACCTTAGTCAAGGCACAAACGGGCCATCAGCCCACGGCGTATTCCTGGTTTCATCTTCTTCACTCGATCCCACAATTTCCACTGACTCATCGGTCCAAAGTTTTGAGTCCAACCGCTCAGTGGGAGTGGCCGAACTTTCCGGAACCACCGAAGCAAACCTGACCCAATCTACCACGACAATTCTGGACCAACTCCCCGGGCGCGCGATCGTAACTTATTTCGGCTCTGCGGTGGCCAACTTCTATGTAAGCCAACCGGCAACGTCAATCGCGCGGCTTGCAGACATGCAGAGCACCAGCGGGTGGAACGGTTCTGGAATCATTGTGGCTGTGATCGATACGGGAGTCGATCCGAATCATCCGGCGCTTTCCGGCGTGCTCCTTCCCGGTTTCGATTTCGTACACAACACCTCGGGCGCTTCTGAGTTGGTGGACTTGGATCCGGCGGTAGCGGCAGCCCTGACGCAATCCACCACAACGATTCTGGATGGCGGGAACGTCTACCAGATGAATTCATTTACCGCCGCCGTCCTGAGCCAGTCAACAACTACGATTCTTGATGGGCCTCCGTCCTCCTTTGGGCACGGCACCATGACGGCCGGCCTGGTGCACTTGATTGCCCCCGGAGCAAAGATCATGCCGCTGAAGGCGTTTTCCAGCGACGGCAGCTCTGAGTTGTTCAACATTGTTCAGGCTATTTACTACGCTGCAGATAACGGCGCAAACGTTATCAGCATGAGTTTTGAACTCCAGCAGAGTTCGCCAGCCTTGCAGGATGCGATCCAGTATGCCTTGAGCAAAAACATTACGCTTGTGGCAGCATCCGGAAATGATGCCGGGCAGATTCTGGTCTATCCCGCCGGATACAACGGTGTGATCGGCGTGGGCGCCACCAGTAACAGCGATGCCAAGAGCACGTTTACTAATTTTGGCACCAACGCAGTTTTCGTGGCCGCGCCGGGAGAAGGAGTAATCACCACCTATCCGGGAGCGAATTACGCGGCCGGATGGGGAACGTCGTTCAGCGCTCCCATTGTGGCCGGGGAAGCGGCTCTGGTGCTTCAGGCACGTCCGGGATATCACCCTGGCGACGTGGCGAATGCTATATCCAGGGCCTTCCAGGTACAGCAGATGGGTCACGGACGCGTTGATTTGTGCCAGGCGCTATCGAGCGTCGGTGTCGGCAAAGTGTGCGACTAAATTTTCTGGTTTGACTTCATGAGCCTGCTTCTATAGTCGATCAGAACCCAGGCCCCGCCAACGCATTTTTGCGGCGGGGCTTTTCTCTTGCGTTGAGGATCGGCTTTTTACTGGTCTTCCTTTCCCAACCCAGCCGGTACTCTGCACAGCTATAATTTCCGGTCAGAGAAAAAAGGGGGAGCATGCAAAGATCGCGCAGAGATTTTCTGGCCCAGATGACGGCCAGTGTTTTGGGAGCGGCTATAGCGCCGGAAGTGGTAGCTCAACAACAGCAGCCAACGCCACCGGGCAAGCCCACGGAACCCCCTGCCGGCACTCCGCCGGCTTTTGGAACAGCGCCTCCGGTTGGCCCTGAAGTTTCGTCAGCGACGTTTGCTGAAGCAGAAAAGCTGGCACGCGTGGAGCTGACTGAGGCTGAACGCGCCGAAGCAGCAGGGAACTGGCGCATGGCTATGGCGCCTTTGTATGAGCGCCGTACAGGGCCGAAAAAGGTTGAGATCGAGCCGGTTGACCTGCCTTATTCCCTCTGGAACCCGGTTTTGCCGGGTGAGAAGGCCGGCCCGCAACGAGATCAATTCAATCGCAGCCTGGTTGATCCCGGACCGCTGCCGAAGAACGAAGAGGACATTGCGTTTGCGCCGGTAACACATCTTGCAACGTGGATCCAGAAGCGGCAGATTACTTCCACGCGGTTGACACGGATCTACCTTGAGCGCCTGAAGCGTTTTGACCCCAAACTGCGCTGCGTGATCACACTCACAAGTGATCTGGCGATGCAGCAGGCCAGACAGGCCGACCAGGAGATTGCGGCAGGGAAGTATCGGGGGCCGCTGCATGGCATTCCCTGGGGCGGCAAAGACCTGCTGGACACCGCGGGCATTCCAACGACGTATGGTGCAGAGCCCTATCGCAATCGTGTGCCCAAGGACAATGCGGCGGTCGTGACGCGGCTGCACAATGCCGGTGCGGTGCTGGTTGCCAAGCTGAGCCTGGGCGCGCTGGCGCTCAATGATATCTGGTTCGGCGGACAAACGATGAATCCCTGGCTG
>DATFDA010000348.1:0-12975 GCA_035252525.1 Candidatus Angelobacter sp.
GTTCCACCGTTGCCGCCATCGGCGAACTGGCTGGCGTAGAAGGACTGCGCATCCTGGCTGGTTGGCTGTTCATCATCTCAGCGATCATCGCCTGGTACGCCGCAACAGCTCTGATGATAAATGCGGCTTACGGCCGTAAAGTCCTGCGTCTGGGCGCCAAACGCAAAGAGGACGAGATACAAACCGGGTTCGGCGAGCCTGGCGTGCTGCGGGGACAGTAATAACGTGGAGGCGCAGGTTTACGCTTATCATCGCAGGTGAACATCTTCGGTTAGATCTACTTCATTCTGCGTAGATCTGCGTAACCTGCGCTGAACTCCCAGTGAGGCGCCCCCAATCAGTTCCCTGAGCTTAGTTGATCGGTTTGGCAAAGCGTGCGGTGGGGGTAAATGCGGTTGGTGTGCTTTTCCGATCACGCTCGTGTCAGCGGTCACGGCGATCTCGGTAACTTCTTACCCCCCGGGGTTTTTCTTACTTCCGTGCCGGAATGTCCTTTTCATTCAGCAAGGTAACGCTTTGCGCGGTGACAGTACCCTCGCCGATCGGGAACATCACTCGCACATAATTTCCCGCTTTAATGTCCTTGAGATGCGCCGGCTTGTTGTCTTTGGTGAGGCGCGTATCGGCTCCCACCTTCACCGTGATGTCCGGCCCGCCGGGTAGCGGAGAAAAAGTAAGCAGGTCCTTGTTGAGGCTTTTGACTTTGGCGGTCTCCATGCGATGTGTCAGCCTCCCATAAACCCGCGGAGTCTGCGCCGCCGCTGCCACGGCCACCAAGCCCATCAACACGGACGCGAGAATTGCTTTCATGTATCTCTCTCCTTGGGATTGTGCTTCGTAAAATTCGTCCAGAGCATAATCCGTGCCGCGCTATCACGCAACTTTCTGTCCCTCAGGATAATCGTGGGTGCCCCATCCTTTGGGACTGAATCTCGCGCCGATTTTGCGCGAGATTCCTTTAGGCCAAAGGGTGGGCTATAAAAATCACTCCATGTTTCTGTGGAGGGAACGAGAAGAACGTTTGATCTCTTTACCCAGCGAAAGATGCTTTCCCTGCCCCGGTTACGCTGTACGGGGCAGACTTTGTTCCTGAGTCTGGCGGGCTTGTTCTGAATTGCCGGCTTGGTTGCCCAGCGGCAGAAAAATGGAGAAAGCAGTGCCGTGTGCCTTCGCTCCGGTCCGGCTCACATATTTGATGGCGCCACCGTGCTTCTCAACAATGTTTTTTGTGATCCAGAGTCCAAGCCCGGTACCCACGTCTGCTTTGGTGGTGAAGAATGGTTCAAACAGCTTGTTCCGCACCTGCACGGGGATGCCGGTCCCGGTATCCAGCATTGTGACCCTCACTCCCGGATGCCTGGCATTGTTCCACTCGCGCGATCTTGAAATCCGCACGCAAAGCTTGCCGCCCGTGGGCATGGCGTCAATGGCATTGCTGACAAGGTTTGACAATGCCTGCCGGATCTCTCCCGCGAGTGCCGTAATCTCGCCGTCATCTTTGTATTGCCTGACGACTCCTATGCCTCGCACTTCCAGCCGCTTTTCATACAGAAAGAGCAGATCATCCATGGTCTTGGCCAGGTTGAACTGCGTGGGCGCGGAGGTTTCACGATAAAAGCCCAGAGTTTGCCGCGCCAGGTGCGCCACGCGGTCCAACTCGCGTTGCGCCATCTCCAGGTAGTACTCAACTTTCTCAGCGTTTCTCACTTCCCGCCTGGCCAGAAAGACCAGGTTGTGCACGGCTTCCAGCGGATTATTGATTTCATGCGCCACGGTCGCGGCAAGCCGGCCGGCGGCGGCCAGCTTCTCTGTGATCCTGAGGGCGCGCTCAATCTTCTTGCTCTGCGTGATGTCACGCGCCACTTTGGCTGCGCCGATGATTTTCCCCTGCCCGTCTCTCACCGGCGAAATGGAAAGCGAGACGTTGATCCTTTCGCCTGATTTGCTCAAGCGGATGGTCTCGAAATGATCTATTTTCTCGCCCTTCCGGATTTTGCTCAGGATCATGTCTTCATCGGCGAGAAGTTCAGGAGGAATAATGGTGGTGATTGATTTCCCTATGATTTCATCTGCGGTGTAGCCGAATAGCCTCTCGGCGCTCTTGTTCCAACTGGTGACGATTCCGTTCAAATCTTTACTGGCAATGGCGTCGTCAGACGATTCAACAATCGCAGCCAGATGTTGCGCGGCAGTCAGCGCGCCGATTTTTCCTTCCCTGGAAAACAACTGCTCGGGATCAACCTGGGATGTGGCCGGCGTATTTAGGGCACTCTTATCATTCACGATAGAAGGACTCGGTAAGTTGTGGTCGCTGAGTTCAGATGATGACGCAAAATTAATCAACCGCTAAAGACACAACGCACAAAAATATTCTTTGGTTTGATGCCGAAAGCCCGGGATTAAGCTGCTCCGCTCGAGCCTTTTTGCTTCGCAACGAGATAATAACGAGAATAATTCGGAAGCACCCCCTCAAAGCTTAACTGCTTAATCGGAATTCGGCTCACCCGCCTGTAATTGCTATGAACACCCCGGCTGAACCGCCACACTGCATTACGCCGGCTTCTTGTATGTTCCGGGACTCTGTTCTGTCGCGCGCCATTCCGGCTTGCGCTCCGGACTGGCCTGGCCCAGCGCCCGCCGCACGCCTTCAGCGTCGTGGTCAGTCGTGTATACGGGCGTACCCGGCTGCTGTTTCCATGAGTCGTCCAATCCGCCGGCGTCCACTGGATCAAAGCCAAGTTCATCCACAATTTTCATGACCAGCGACTTGGCCGTTTCCTCGTCACCTGCAACCGGCAACGCGATTCGCCCCGGAGTTCCCGCCGGCTTCCCCAGGTCCATCAGGTGCTGGGCAAAGATATTGTTGAACGCTTTCACCACCGGACGCGCAATCTGCTGCTCTACGTAGCGGCTCTCCGGCAGGCCATCCTCAATGGCCTGAATGCGGCCGTCTCTTTGCCGAGGATAGTAGTTGCAGGTATCAACCACGACAACGCCTTCAAACGTCCCTTCAAACAGGTTGCGCGGAAGTTCCCTCACGCTTTTCATCGGAATGGTTACGATCACCAACTCTCCCGCTCGCGCCGCCTCAGTCACGGTCACCGGTTTGGCTCCGGTCTCGTCTGCCAGGTCTTTGAGTGTCTGCGGCCCTCGTGAATTGGCTACGGAAACCATGTGGCCCAATTGAGAAAGACGGCGGGTAAGAGTGCCGCCGATGTGTCCTGCGCCTATGATGCCGATTCTCATGTTCTACTCCTTGCACATTGTGCTGATGAGTAGATTCATGGGCGCATGAAATGGTTTTGAGTCGATTTCGCCTCGGCTTGCTCACAGAGGACAGGAACCCACGCCGGCGCAGCCGCGCGAGTGCGGCCTGCGTCCTGCGAGTAAATGAGCGCTAAAGCTGTTCCTCTTTACCGCACCGCAAGCGCGCCCAGAAGCTGTTTGCTGAGCGAGTCAAGGCTGGTGAACTCCATGCCGTACTGGAGGTTGTGTACGCGGCGCACAATGGCCTGCACCATAATCTCCCGGCTCGAGCCCGGCAGCGTAAACTGCAGCTCCAGCTTTTCATGAATGGGAATTTCGGCCGGCATGAAAACAGCAATGCCATCCTGGCAGATGTTCTTGGAAAAACCCGGCACAAGCGTTTTTTTGCCTTTTACGCGTCGCCAGACTTTCACGTGCATGCTGATCTTGGCCCGGGGCGAACGCCGGTTGTCGCGAGTCTTGCCGGAAGCCGTCCTCGCATTCTGGACTTGCATTAACATCTCACGTTCTCCTTACTGAACTACACTGGGCCGCATTTTGCCTGCTCCTGTCATCCGTCACTGTATGGCGGCCCAACGGTTAAGTGCAGTTTGCACCAAAAGACCATTGGACCAAAGTTACCCAGGTAACCATTTCCCCAATTAAGCGGTTAGTTGGACAAACGTGCTTGATACGCACTTGGCTATCCACAGCAATGAACAGCCGCAGATCAGCGTTCATCTGGGCCAATCTGCGGCTGAGGGATTTTGTTTCTCCGCGTCTCCGCGTCTCCGCGGTGAATGAATTGGTCTTCACCCCTTTAACGATGCCATATCAATCACGAACCGGTACTTTACATCGCTCTTGAGCATGCGCTCATAAGCCTGGTTGATCTGCTGGATGGGGATAAGCTCGATATCAGATGTGATGCCGTGTTTGCCGCAGAAATCCAGCATCTCCTGCGTTTCCGCAATGCCGCCGATGAGCGAACCGGCAAACTGCCGCCGCTTCATGATCAGGCTGAACACCGGCACCGGGAAGGGCTCGGGTGAGGCGCCCACCATGCACAACGTGCCGTCGCGCTTGAGCAGTTGCAGAAACGCATCAACGTTATGCGGAGCGGAGACCGTGTCCAGGATGAAATCAAAGCGGTTGAGCTGCCGTTCCATCTCATTCTGGTTTTTTGAGACCACAACCTCATTGGCGCCAAGCCGTTGTGCATCTTCCTTCTTGTTGGGAGACGTGGTGAACAGCACCACCTCCGCGCCCAGGGCATGCGCCAGTTTGATGCCCATATGACCGAGGCCGCCCAAACCCACTATGCCCACGCGCTGTCCCTTGCCCACTTTCCAGTGGCGCAGCGGCGAATACGTGGTAATTCCTGCGCAAAGCAGCGGAGAGGTCGCGGCCAGATCAAGGTTGGCGGGAACCCGCAGAATAAAATCCTGGTCAACCACGATTTTGTCGGAGTATCCGCCGTAGGTCACGCCACCGAGGTGTTTGTCTTCGCCATTGTAGGTGCCCACAAAGCCAACTTCGCAGTATTGCTCCAGGCCGTCGCGACAGCTCGTGCAGGAGCGGCAAGAGTCAACCATGCAGCCAACAGCAGCAACATCGCCGGGCTTGAAAGTTTTTACCTGGTTCCCGACGGCGGTCACACGACCGACAATCTCATGTCCCGGTACGCAGGGATATATGGTGTTCTGCCATTCATTGCGTACGGTATGCAGGTCAGAGTGGCAGACTCCGCAGTAAAGAATTTCAATCTGGATGTCGCGCGGGCCGGGCTCGCGGCGCTCAAATGAGAACGGCGCCAGAGGCGATTGCGCGGAATTGGAGCCATAACCAACAGTCTTGAGGGTGGCGGGAGCAGCGACACTGGATTTGCTCAATGGAATCTCCTTCTGGTTTTTTGCGTGAGTCCCCACGCGGTTGGATGAGAGCAAGCGCAGGATAGATTCGGCGGCGGAGAGCCCTTTTTTCAGAGCTACTTGGTGGGATGTCGCACTCTAACTTTACGCTCGGTGATCACAACGAAACATCTTGTCCAACTACTCACGTTTTCTTCGCGAAATACATCCAAGGCGCGATAGCTCAATTCTTGGCGGCTCGGCGCGCGTAGGCGGATCAGCAGCACTCCATTGTGAGTTCCGGGGGTAAGCTTCTACCATCAGAGAAATCCAAATCTTGCGTGATCAGGAAGCGTTCTTCCAGTTGAGTTGCTTGCCACAATTCAGATCAGTACAACCGTTCAGGCCTCCAGAATCGAGCGTGTGGACGTCATGTCCAAGCCTCTGCAATTGCAAAGCAATCTGCAGTGGCTAATTTTCATCCAATTTTATCTTCATCAAATGTGTGGAACAGCAGGAATAGGAAGATCTTCTTCCGCCGAAGCCGCCGCGAACACGATTGCGGCTTTGATGTCTTCTGCTTTGAGACTTGGGAAATCCTTTAGAATCTGCGCCTCTGAATCACCGGCAGCCAGGCTTGCGAGCACTGTACGAAGCGTCACTCGCGTACCCTTAACCACAGGTTCGCCTCCGCAGATTCGGGTATCACGGATGATCCTTTCGTGTTTGCCATTTCTAGAACTCATGCCAGCGCAATCATACCATCAACCCTGTCCTGCACCTTAGTCCCGACCTAGACGAATCTTATCCACCTCAACCTGGAAAGCTGCGGCAACTCTCATCCAAGCTGCTCCATCTTATCGATCCTGCTCCCCTCTGCGCACCATTTATGCCCAGGAGGATTTTGTGCCCACGTCTCTCAAGAATTTGTTCATCACTGTTCTTGCCGCTTTTATAGCGATGCCCAGCATTTCAGCCCAGCAGCAATCCCCTCAATCCGGACCTGTGGTTTTAAATGCGAAAACCCAACTTTATTTTGAGCCTGCTGCGCCATCACCGGCTGCTCCTGCCCGATTCATCTCTCGCAGCCGCGGCTACAACATCTTCCTGGCGGACGACGCCATTGTCATCGGACTGACCTCGCGAAGAAATTTTTCTGCGCTCCAGACCGTCAGCTCCACCGAACCTGAAAAGGCGGTGGCACTGCGCATGCGTTTTAAGGGCGCCAATGCTCATCCGCAGATCGAGGCAGAACAGCCGCTCCAGGGCGTGAGCAATTACCTGATCGGGCGCGATCCCGCGTCCTGGCGCTTGGGAGTCCATCACTTTGCCCGGGTGCGCTATCACAACCTCTATCCTGGAGTGGATCTGCTGCTGTACGGCTCTGCCGGCCGGCTGGAATATGATCTGGTAGTCCATCCCGGAGCAGACACCAGCAAGATTGCTTTTCTCATCGATGGCGCAAAGAGCACGCGCGTTGATCGCAAGGGCAATCTCGTGATCCACACGGAACTGGGCGATCTGCGGCAGGCGCCCACAACCGCCTATTCTCTTGCAGCCGGAAAGAAAACTCCAGCCAAAGTCGAGTACGCCAAACTCGGACCCAATGAAGTCGGATTTCATATCATCAAGCGCCACTCGAACAGCACACTGGTGATCGACCCGGTGCTGCGCTATTCAACCATGATTGGTAGCACAGGATTTGACGCCGGCGAAGCCATCGCCGTCGACTCAACCAATCACGCCTATATCACAGGCCTTGCCGGTGCGGCGGACTTCCCCACCACAGCAGGCGTGTTTCAACGTACTTCCAGCAGCCCTGTAGCCTTTGTATCCAAGTTTGCCTTTGACGGCAGCAGTCTGATCTACTCCACTTTCATCGGCGGCACTTCCGGCCGCACGGTATCATTTGGCATCAAGGTCAACTCTGCCGGGAACGCGTTTGTCACCGGATTTACTGAAGCTCCAGACTTCCCAACAACCGCAGGGGCATTTCAGAGCGGACTGCGAGGCACCAATGACGTATTTGTAACCGAGCTCAGCCCTGCGGGCGCGCACTTGGTCTACTCCACACTTTTGGGCGGCAGTGCAGGCGACCTGGCCGAGGGACTGGCGCTTGACAGCGCCGGCAATGCGTACATCACCGGTTCAACCGAATCAACGGACTTCCCCACAACACCGGCGGCGATCAGCAGAACACTCAACGGCTTGAGCGACGTTTTCATCACCAAACTGAACTCGACGGGCACAAACGTTGTCTACTCCAGCTACCTTGGCGGGAGCAAGGATGAAATTGGTGATGGCATTGCTCTCGATTCAGCCAACAACGCCTACATCACCGGGAACACCACTTCACCGGATTTCCCCGTGACAGCCGGCGCGCCGCAAACCAAGTTCGGAGGGGGTACGGAGGGCGGAGACTATTTCGCAACCAAGGTCAATGCAGGCGGCACCGCGATTGTCTATTCGACTTACATAGGCGGCACCAGCGATGAAGGAACCGAAGGACGCGGCGGAATTGCGGTGGATGGCAGCGGCAACGCCTACATCACCGGTGATACTTTCTCTGCAGATTTTCCCACTACCCCCGGCGCCTTCCAGCCGAGCAGGGCATGCGGGCCATTCGTCACCAAGGTCAATGCCGCTGGCACGGCCTTTGCCTATTCCACTCGGCTGACCGGATCTGATGGTGACTGCCAGGCCGGACACGGCATCGCGGTGGATGGTTCGGGGAATGCCTACGTGATCGGCACAACCGGTTCCACTGACTTCCCTGTGCGCGAGCCATTCGACGCACGGCTGAATGGACCCTTCATTGATCAGGGCCAGCATGACGCGTTTGTCAGCAAGCTGAACCCGGGCGGAAGCGCACTGCTCTGGTCCAGCTATTTTGGAGGGACAGGCTTTGCAGATGAGGGCACGGCCATCACACTGGATCGCGACCGCAACGTGTACGTGACCGGAACGGCCTCCTCCAGTGACTTCCCTACAACGCAGAATGCGTTTCAGAAAACAGCGCATGACGCTGCCGAGGCATTCGTGGCCAAGATCATTCCACTGTGCGCGCTTAGCACGGTAAATCCATCTGCCACTCTCTGCTCGCCGGCCAGTGGAAGCACGGTGACATCACCCGTGAAGATCATTGCCGGCACAACAGACTCCACTCCAGTCAAGTTGTTGCAAGTTTACGTGGACGGCGCCAAGAAATACGAAGCAGCGCTGGCAGCCGCTTATGTGACCCTGAGCCTGCCCCCCGGCAGCCATCGAATTACCGCGCAGGCGATTGACACCAGTAACCGGATCTTCAAGAAGTCAGTCACCGTCACAGTGCGCTGAGTTCGCCAATTCATCAGGAAAACCGAAGCCCGGGCGTTGCCGACCTGCATTGCCCGGGTGATGGTACCTGAGACTGCGCGCACATCAGCAGCGGCTCATCATTGGCAACCGCTGCAATTCAGGCAATCCCCAGCATTGCCAGGGTCTTTTGATTAGCGCCGTTTTTGATGCCATCACCTATCTGTACCTCGGTGGTGAACCACTTCTTTGCTTAACTTATAGATGGACTTACTTTGGAGCTTTCGTTCGCTTTACTCTGCTCCTTCTGTGTTTCAGAAAATTGGGGTTCATGGAAAAGAGGCTGACGGTGCAAGCCGCCAGCCTCTTTGCTTCAAAACTAAAAACTTCAAAACTACAGATCGAACTTCAGGGCTTCTTTGTTGTTCCCTTCTTGCCGGTTTTGCTCGCGGGCGCCTTATGAGTGGTTGTGCCTGCCGGCGCAGCTTCACAATCGCAATAGCGCAGTGTGCTGACCTGCGTGACGCCACTTTCAATCACGGTGGTGACAAACAGGCGGTCAAACTCGTTCTCGCCAATCGGCGTGACTGTGCCGGCCTTCATGCGCGCCAGGACAAAAGGCAAGGTATTGCTGTGACCAACCACAAGAATGTTTCCGCCGCCGGAATAAAGCAGAGACTGGATCAACTTGTTGGGGTCTTTGGCTGGAATAATGGTGGGAGTGATTTTAAGTTCTTTGGCCAGTGGCGCTGCGGTATCCTGAGTGCGCCTGGCGTCACTCACAAAAATCTGTTTAATGCCTGCATCCTTGAAAGTCCTGGCAAGGCACTCCGCCCGCTTTTGGCCCGCCGCCGTAAGGGCCGCATCGGGAGCAGTTGATGCAGCCTCTGCATGGCGGACCAGGTAAACAATCCGTGTCTCCTGTTGCGCCAGCGCCATTTGTGACAGCAACAGTGCCGGAAAAATTACGCGTGTCAAAAATCTCATTCTCTTTGCATCGCCTCCATGATCGTTCTACCGTTTGTAACATTTTGCGCCGATCTTGTACTAGAAAACTCGACTGTTTGACACCAGTGGTAACTCAGCGTTCATTACTGAGCTAAGAACGGGTGATTCGCTGAATATTGCGTGGGGTTTTTGCCCTAGCGTGGCCGCGAACAGCAAAAGTTACTGAAGATATCGTTCATCGCAAAATCACGTGTGGTACTATGAGCCACATTCCAAGACTTCATTCAGTCTTATTTCATTCAGCCAAGGATAGTGTTCACCATGGCCAGTAAATCTCTGCTTATTTTATTGCTTGCCGTTGCGCCTCTTGCCGCGCAGCAGCCTGGTACAGTTCACGCCAACGCACCGCAGACGCCTGCCGCCAATCCGCCGGTTACAACGCCTGCACAGCCAGTCGCGCCCGATACAGCGGTGATTACGGTGCACGGCATCTGCCCTGCCGAAAAGCCCTCCATCGGCCAGAAGACGGATTCATGCACGGTGGTGTTGACGCGGGCGCAATTTGAAGGGATGGTCCACGCCATCAATCTTTCCAATCAACCCTTCACGCCTGCCGCGCTACGGAGCCTGGGGTCCGGCTATGTAACGTTGATGGCGCTGGCCAATGCCGGTGAAAAAGCCGGCGTGGAAAAGGACCAGCGTTTTCAGGAACAGATGGACGTGGCACGCACGCGCGCCCTGGCGGAAGTCTACCGCCAATCGCTTTTGGATAAGTACGGCAATCCCTCAGATGAAGAGGTCCGCAACTATTATCAGCAGAACCTTCCTCAATTCGAGCAGGTCAGGATTGACCGCATTCTGGTTCCCAAAGTGAATCCGCTGCATTCGCAGGACAAGCCGGCGGAGTTTGAGAAGAAAGCGCGAGAGCTTGCCGCGCAGATCCGCGAACGCGCCGCCAAGGGGGAAGATCCGTTTTCATTGCAGGCAGAGGTCTACAAGACCCTTGCCATTAAGACCATGCCTCCGCAGATTGAGATAAATCCATTGCAGATACGTCTTCTTTCCAAGGCTGTGCAGGATGACTTGCATGATCTGAAGCCGGGAGAAGTAACCAAGGTTGAGGTGGAGGCTTCCGGCTTCAACATCTACAAAATCCGCAGCCGGAATACGCTTCCGCTTGAACAGGCCAGGGAACAGATTGTCCGTGACCTGCAGCGGAAGGGCGTTGATGCCGAACTTAAAGCGGTTACCGGCAGCGTACACACCGAATTCAACGAACAGTTCTTCAGCCCGCGTGGCGTGCAGCCGCCGCAAATTCCGGGGATGCCGCGTCCCGCCGGCGGTGTGAGTGGCCCAACCCGCGTGCATGTAGTGGGAGCGCCTGCAACCAGTGGCAATCCTGCGGGGCAGCCGTCATCGCCCAAATAGACGCGGCAAGGCAGCCAATTTACTTCACTCTCACTTGCCCGGTTGCAGCCGGGTTGGAACTATCCATCCCGTCAAAGCTGAGATCGCCTGTGGCCAGAAGCGTGGTCTGGGAAGAGACAATCGGCGACTGGTAATTCACGGTGATCTGGAGCTGCGTCACCGTGGCGCTGCCGCCGCTTCCACCCGACGTGCCGCCCAGATAATCGATATTGCAGAACACGATGTTGGTTCCCGGGACGCCGGGTACAGGCGCGCCACAGGAAACAGAATCGCCCGCATTGGAGCCTGTTACGGCAGAAGAGCTGATGCTCATGCGGCTGTCAATCACCATGGCGAAGACGAGTTTGTTGGCCCTTACGCCGGTTGAATTCTGCAGAGTCCAGTTCAATGTTCCTGTCCGGCCGCCAACCAGGTCCTTGGGCGTGGGATTGGCGGAAAGCGAGATAGATACGCTGGGTGTTCCCGCCAGCGGATTTCCATGCACGGTGGCGCGCTGCACAGGCCCGGCGGAAACCGGCGCGCTGTTCGCATCAAGGCCGCTGGCTGAAGATGAGAGTGTCATAGTGCCGCTCACCATCTGCGCTGCGATGTTTATGTTTATGGATGCTCCTGGATCCAGGCTGCCAACCGAGCAACTCAAAGTAGTTATGCCCTGCCCGCCCAGATCGCATATTCCCTGGCTCGGCTGCGCGGCAATCAGGTAAGCGCCGTCAGCCGAGCTGAGCGCATTGCTCAAAGAAATGTTGGAGAGTATCGCTTGCGAGCTATTCGTAACCGTCACGTGGTAGCTGGCCAGTGCCGGCGCGTCCTTGAACGCATATGGACCGGAGATGCTTATGGACAGCGGGGCCGCTTGTCCAAAAGACAATGCCGCAGCGTAGACCACGGTGGCTGCCAGGAGGATGCGATTGCGGGTTGCAGTCCTGGAGAAAAACCTGGAGAGCAAAATTAGGGGGTTCATTTGTGCCTTCCTCGCTCTCAAGCACACGCGCTTGCGAGCATTTAAAAAATTCAGAAAGGCATCATCCGCAGTTGTTGCTTTGACTGCTTTGCGGCTTTCGCTGGGGCCATGCCGGAATGGGCCGCTTTTAGGAATGCGACAGCAATCTTCTGTTGCCGTTCGCTACAACGTGAAACATCTCAATGCATTAAATATCAGACGAGCAAATTAGAAGCTTATTGAACCTACATTAGAATTTCTAAATTGTCCTTTATTCTTAACAGCTTACGAGCAGAAGGGTTGCCGGAGCGCACGGGCAGCGCCCCGGCAATTAGTTGAAATTACTTCACCCTCACTACCAGAGTCGCGGTTGCGTTCGAGCTGTCATTGCCGTTGAACTTAACCGTTCCACTTGGTATGAATTGGAAGTTGGCCGGTGGTGGCGGCGCAGTCACTTGTACGACCATGTTCATGCTCTGCACACCGATACCCTTTCCTAGACTGGCGATAGTACACACAATCACATTGCCGCCAAGTCCAGGCGCCGGAGTGCTGCAGGTTGCTGTGGGAGGAGTCACCGCCACAGAGTTTATGGTGAGGAGCTGATCAATGGTGATGGTAAACACCACGTTATTCGCGACGGTGTTTGTGCCGTTTTGAACCGTCCAGTTAAACGTGCCGACAGCTCCGGGATTGATGGTGCTGGGGGTGGCGCTGCCGGACACCGGCACGGAAATCGTCGGGAGGGTCGACGGCGGTGGCGGGGTTGTCGGCTGGCCGGTCCTGAAGGCCTTGCTGAAGGTCAACGAAGACCCATTCGCGTCCAAAGCGGTAACTGTGGACGTGAGCGTGATAGCGGCCGCGTTCATCTGCACAACCACGGTGATGTTCAGGGACTGATTTGGCGCCATTGAAGGCACGCTGCAGATGGTCTGAGTGACTCCGCTTCCCACCGCTGTACATGTTCCCGCATCAGGAACAGCGGAGATGATGAAAGCGCCATCCGTGGTTGACAGCACGTTATTTACATTCACGTTGAAAATGGGGAAGGGTGAAGCGTCCGTGACCACCACGGTGTACGTCACCTGTGTGGGCAGGGTGGCTACATTCGGCGGACCGTTCACCACAATCGTGCTGTTTGGGACGTTCGAAATAAGCGGCGTCACCGGCAGGGACGGCGCCGACTCCTCGCCGCTGCCAGCGGCACTGGTCGCATGAACCGTGAAGGTGTACGTGGTGCTGTTGGTCAGGCCGGAAACAATGGCGCTT
>DATFDA010000349.1:0-2733 GCA_035252525.1 Candidatus Angelobacter sp.
GCTTCCGTGTTTGAGAACCTTCAGAAAAGCCGTCCTTTTAGCTCATATTCGGCGCTGGTAAAGAAAGTCTCAGACGCGCTGATGGACGCGCAGGTGGCGGTGTATCCGGTGGATGCGGGGGCGCTTGGCCGAGACAGCCACTGACGGCGCAGCACACCATGAACGATATGGCTGCCTGGACCGGTGGAGAGGCGTTCATCAACCGCAATGATCTAGCTGTCAGTATGCGGACCAGCATTGATGATGGATCGACCTACTACACGCTTGAATACTATCCCGATAACCGGAAATGGGATGGCGAGTTCCGAGCCATCCAGATCAAGGCTGACCGCCCTGGGGTGAAGTTACGTTACCGGCTGGGGTATTACGCGGTTGATCCTGAAAAAGTCAACAAAGACGAAACGGACAAGCTGGCCGAGAGCGTGAGCCGCGCGATGGAGTTCGACACACCTGCGTATACGTCTGTGCGGTTTCAGGCCGGTGTGCTGCCGCCGTCGGGCAAGAACAAAAGGTGGTGGTGAACTTTGCCATCGATCCGCAAACGGTTTCATTCGAGCACAAGTCTGACGGACTGGAGCACGCGAACGTAGGTTGTGTGGTGTGGGCCTACAGCAAGGACAAGCAAAAGCCAATCATGGCGAAAGAAGTGACGCAAAGCGCCGGACTGAAGCCGGAAGTCTACCAGCAGTTGATGAAGCAGTACTTTCCCTGCAAACAGGAGATCGAGCTGAAGCCGGGAACGTACACGTTGCGGCTGGCGGTGATTGACCGCACCACCGGCCTGCTTGGCACCACCAATGCGCAGATCACGTCGCCGTGATCCGCAGATTATGAATGGCAAGAATGCAGCATCATGGAAGGTAGTAAAAGCATGCGGCAAAGAAACTGGTTTCTCTGGGCAGGCGCGCTCGTTCTTGTCCTCGCTTTCGTGCTGGGTGTACTGCCCTTCATCGCCCAGTTCCCCGGCCAAGGGGCGCTGCCCTGGCTGGATCTGTTGTTGAGCATCCTGGCCGTCGTGCTGGTGATCCTCGGGTTGCGGCTTGCCATCCGCGAGCCGCAGAGATATCGCGGCAAGGCCGTGGGCTGGGTCTTTACGGCAGTCTCTTCTCTGCTGCTCGTGTTTTCCTGTTTGGCGTTTTATGGCGCACGACAGATACCTCGAGCCAATGCCGCTCCCCATGTTGGCCAGAAAGCGCCCGACTTTGAGCTCAAAGACACGACTGGAAGAAACATTTCTCTGGCGCAATTGCTGGCCGAACCGTTGGAGGCATCACAAAACTCACCTCCGAAAGCCGTACTGCTGGTCTTTTATCGCGGGTACTGGTGACCTTTCTGCAACCTCGAGTTACGAGGCATAGAAAAGCAGCTCGCGGAATTTGAGCGCGCCGGCATTCGGCCGGTGGCCATCAGTGTGGACGCTCCGGAGGTCTCACGCAATCTGGCGCAGAAGGCCGGATACAGCTTTACCTTGCTGTCCGATCCCGATGCTAGCGTAATTCGCCGTTACCAACTGCTGCACACACGGGGAGGACCGGAAGGCTCGGATATTTCCCGCCCGGCGGAATTCCTGGTCGACTCGAGCGGCACCGTGCGCTGGACCAACTTTACTGAAGACATACGTGTGCGCGCCCGCGCGGCCGAAATGCTGGCTGCTGCCGCAAGCATCAACTAGGCTTTGCTCTTGGAATCCAATGCGAGTTGAAGAACTTCAGCCAAGTGCAGCGCGCGGCGGCCTGTGGCCTGAAAAATCTGTTCGCGGCAACTGAAGCCGTCTGTCACAATCAGAGTGTCTGGTGCTGCTTGCCTTACGGCTGGCAGCAGCACACGTTCCCCGATGGTTTGAGAAACCTGGTACTTCTCCTGCTCAAAGCCAAACGGCCCCGCCATTCCGCAGCAGCCGGAATCGAGGAGCTGGACGCTAGCGCCTGTCTTACGCAACAGGGCTTCCGCGTGTCCCATTTTCATCAGCGCTTTTTGATGGCAATGGCCGTGTAGCAGGATCCTTGTTCCCAGACGCGCGGGTTGATAAGCAGGAGCGAATTGTTCAATGAATTCTGACAGCAAGAAGGTCAGGCTGCGCAAGCGCGCGGCCTGTTCGTCATCTGGAAAGAGCCCGCGGAGCTCATCGCGAAACACAGAAGCGCAGCTCGGCTCGAGTACCACCATGGGAATGCCCGCATCGATGGCAGGACCGAGCTCAGCCATTACGTTCGCCAGATAATCTTTTGCCCGCTCCAGCATGCCGAAATCGTAGAGCGGACGTCCGCAGCAGATATGCCGGCGCGGGACTAGAACTTCAAAACCCTCGTCTTGCAGGACTGTAACTGCAGCCTGGGCTGTCTCGGGATGAAAATAATTGTTGAACGTGTCTGGCCACAGGATCACGGAATGCGTTCGGCCCGCAGTTCCCACATTCAGCTTGCTGCCGTCCGGCGCGGACACTCCATTCTTGTTTGCCCACCGTTGCAAGGTTTGCCGCGCCAGTGCTGGCAACCGGCGCTGTATTGCGATCCCCAGCATCTTTCGCGCGACAGAACTCACAACTGGCGCATTGATAATCCAGTTCGCCAAGCCGGGAGCAGCGGATGCGAGATGCGCCCAGCGGTCGATCAATCCAAAGGCATAAGCTCGCAACGGACGGCGGTTGGTCTGGTAATAATGAGCCAAAAACTCTGCCTTGTAGGTCGCCATGTCCACATTGGAAGGGCACTCCGTTTTGCAAGCTTTGCAGGA
>DATFDA010000350.1:0-7825 GCA_035252525.1 Candidatus Angelobacter sp.
AAGCCAGGCCCAAAACACGAGCAACAGCATCATGCCCTTGACGCGAGGCGGCGACTTGCGCATGTCAAACAGCACGTAGCCAACAATGAGAGAGGGCGCCAGGAACAGGCCGTAGTTGAAAATGTAGCCGGGCCAAACGAAATCGGCTGGATGCGCGTGAGCAAAAAACAGGTAGAGCAACAAGCCGGAGAAGGGCTGAAAAAGGGAGAGAGGTATTCCAACCGCTACGAGCGCATACAATGCAATTGCTCTAAGCACGGATCGCGCCCTCACTCTTCTGTGCGGTAACGCGCGGTGCTGAAGCGGGGTGCGCCGCCGGCTTTGCAGTTTGCTGCTCACCGGAAGTGGCAACAGCCTCGAGCAAGATGTCTTCAAGCTTCTTCTTCAGGTTCTGATCGCCAAAAACCTTCGCCAGAGAATGACGCAATGCCACTATCGGCGGCTTTGGCCCCTGGCGGATGATCTCCAGCAGTTTGCCGGCGAGAGCCGACGCATCGTCCTCGACCACAATCGAGCTGACCACCTCAGGCGGAAATGCGACGGCGGCGCGCGATGAAGCGGCCACGGGAACACCCATGGCCAGAGACTCCAGAATTTTGTTTTGTACGCCGCGGGCAAGAAGCATGGGCGCAACCGTCGCCGCTGCGGCACGGAAATAGGGCCGCACATCGGGAACGGTTCCGGTGACTGTGACTACACTGGCGTCATCCGCCAGCTCTCGCACTGCTCGCGCGGGATTGCGGCCTACAATCACGAACCTCAGCTTGGGCATTTCACGGCGCATCAATGGCAAAGCATTGCGATAGAACCACTCAACGGCGTCAATGTTGGGAGCGTAGTCCATGGAGCCTGCAAACAGAACATAAGGTTGCAGCGCAGCAATGTGCGCCGGCATTTCAACTCGTGCTGGATCAAAGTAAGCAGTGTCAACCATGTGGCGGAGCACGTTGATTTTTCCACCTGGAGCGGAACGGCGAAGCAAATCGGCTTCCGCATCGGTGCACAACAGAGTGTTGGCAAAGCTCCCTGCGGCTTTGCGCTCATACTCTCCCAGCAGGCGCGCTTCCTGTTGCCAAAACCAACGAAGTGGCGGCATGGAATCGCGGGCGTACTCAGCCCATTTCGCCGAGTCAACATCCACCATATCGAGGACTCGTGGAATCGAAGGCTCGTCGTCTACATATCCGGCCATGGCCGAACCAAAACAGAGGATTGCGTCATAACCCTGACTGGCCAGAGCAGCTTTGACTCTTGCGGCCATAGTTTGGGAGTAGAAGTACGCCAGGCTGAAGGGCTTCTTGCGAATTACGGCATAAATTGCCTGCAACCGGCTGCGCCACCAGGAAAGAGGCTCAACGTAACATTCACGACAGTAGGGCCGCAGAGCATCAACAGAGTTCCGGTCTTCATGGTGATCATAGAAGCAGAACAGGTCAATGTTATGCGAAGCCGATAGTGACCTGATCTCCCAGAGCGCACGTATCTTGTCGCCCTTGTTGGGCGGGTATGGTACGCGATGTGCCAGATACAGTATGTTCATCGGCTGCGCCTCGCGGGCTCTCTCTCCAAACGCCAGTTCATGGGAAAAGCTTCACCAGGGCCGGACCAATGGCTTTTGTCACAGGAAACGGAATGCGCTTCCAGAGGTCGATTACGCGGCTGAATTTTGGGTTCGCGGGCGAGAAATTGGGCAGTTCCTGGCGCTTCACCAGATGAAACTGGTATGGCAGCACACTCTCCCGCATGTTCCAGCCCGACTTGAAGTCATAGGCTCCGGTGCCGCGCTTGCTGCGGCCGAAATCAAACCGCCGGATGCCGCGCTGGCGAGCGCTTTCAAGGAGTTCCCAGTACATGAAATTGTTCGCAGCAAAGTGACGCCCTTGCAGCGTGGAACCACCGTAGTAAGGCAAAATCCAGTCGCGAAAGCGGAAACTCATGACCGCGGCAACCGGCGTCTGCTCTTTACGCACCACCATAATCTCCGCGTTTTCTCCAAGTTCTTCCAAAATGACCTTGAAGAATTTTTTCGAGAACACCGGGGTGCCCAGATTGCGAACGCTTTGCGCGTAAACGTCGTAAAACTCATTCAGCCCGTCACTTCCGATGATCGCGGTCAAGCCGGCCTTCTGACTTTTGCGGATCATGTAACGGGTGTCTCTGGGCAGGCCTTTGAAGAGGCGGTCATGGTCAGGATCGATTTCCGTATCGAAGGTGACGTAAAGATCCTTTGTTATAAAGTCAGGAATGCCAATACCTTCGCGCAGCCGCAGCTCCAAATATTCGACCTTGGCCTTATGAGCAAGCGCACACGCAGCCGAGGTAAGCTGGCGGCGGGCATCTTCGTTATCGGTGCAGATCCCACCATAGACAGCGAAGGGGCTTGAGATGAGAGTGCGGCCCGTAACCGGATTTGAGACCAGAAATAGGGGAAGAACCCCACGAATCTGGTCTGCTTCTTCAGCAAGCAGATAGCAGGATTTGTATCCAAACGAGCGCTCGACAATCCGCCTCCACGCTGTCCCATGGAACAACGTTCCCGCGTCCTGCTGGAGCACATAGGAATCCCACCTTGCCTGCCAGTCACTTGTAAATTCAACTACCCGCATTCTGCTCTGCCCTTCAAACCAAAATCGCAAAATCTTTGTGAAGCTCGAGCCTGTAGCTCAAGCGGAAATGTAAGTGATCACCGCAAACACAATGACTGAAGCAAAGCAGCTCACAGCGCCTAAAGAACCATGCAGCCGCTGCTTGCGCAGGTCCATTTGGGTGAGCAGTTCAGGGATTTCCGCCAGCACAGTCACGCCGAACATGTTCTTGATTTCCTGCGCGGTCTTGACAGATGGATCCAGCATCTCCCGGCCAAGAACGATGGAGAGACCCGCGAACAGCCCAAATGCAAGGCCGGCAAAGCTGATCAACGGCCGGTTGGGGCTGAACGGCCTTGCTGGCGCTTGCGCCGGATCAAGGACCACGAACCGGTCATCTTTATTGAAATTTTCCAGGCTGCTCGACATGTCAGCGGCGAACTTCCGGTCCATCAGAACTTTGTAATGATCACGCGCATTTTCATAGTCGCGATTGATGGACGCCAGTTGCTGCTCCAGGACTGGAATGCGTTCCAGTTTTGACTGGTGATATGCGATCTTTTCCTTGATGTCACTTTCCCGCTTGGCACGCGCCTTGATTTCGTCATCAATAGCGGCAATCTGGCTTTCAAGCACCGGGTTATGGGGCTTGGCCGCTGTCCTGACCGGAGTACGCTCAGAATTATCAGCCTTGGCCTGACGAATGCGTTTCTCCAGTTCTTTGATCTCGCCGGTCTTCTTGACCACGTCAGGATGATTGGCGCCGTAGCGGGTGCGGAGGTTATCCAACTGGATTTGCGCCTTGGCCAGATCCACCTGCAAAGGTACGACGCCTGAGTTTTCATTGCTTCCATCCAGGTTCACCACCTGGGGCTCATTGATGAGCTGGCTCTGGTAATAGACTTTCTGCTGTTGGGCACGGTTAATGGCGTCTTCTTCGCTTCTCAGGTCGAGCTGTAACGAATTCAAGGCCTGAACGTGCATCTGCTGTGATTCGGGAAGATCAGAGGCATACTGGCTCTTGATCTGACGGATCTTGTCTTCCTTCTGCTGCAGGTCCTGCTTGGCCTCAAGCAGTTCGCGATCGATGAATTCAGAGGCGCCCTGCACCTCGTCCTCGCGCTGGGCAACATTCTGCTTGATAAAGCCTTCCGCCAGCCGGTTTGCAACACGCGCCGCGAGTTGCGGATCGGTGGCCTGGAAAGAGATTTTGAAGGTCCCTTCGCCGCGATCGCTGCTGGGCGGAGCTACCTGAACATCAATGTCCCTGGTCATCAGCTTCACCAGTTCCTCAGGAGTCTTTTTGCTTCTGAGGTCTGGATAGAGGTTGAAATCGTTGATCACGGTTGAGAGGTTTGAGGAGGACAAAATGTGCTGGCGAATGGTGGCCATCCTATCGGCAATGCCGGAGGAGACCGTTGGCGCCACAAAGTTGTCAGAGACCTTGCGGGGATCCACCATGATGACGGTGCTGCTGCGATACCGGTTCGGTATGAAATGGGCCACACCAGCGGCAATGATTCCCGTGAGCAAGGCCGCAAGGCCAATCGTCCACTTGTACTTGAGTAGAAGCCGCGCCAGCCCGGGAGCCGTCAGATGCTCGAGGCCCAAAAGTCCCAAACCGGAGTTAAAGTCTTTATGTTGGTTCATGATCCCAATTTCCTGGCCAGGCCAAGCTGCTGACGAGAGAACGGATTTGCAGCACCAAGCCAAACTTCATTTGGGCAAGTGCGATTCCATTCTTTGTCCGTTTATAAGGCCGAAGAATTTGGCGTAAGGCACTGCTGAATCAGGTATTTACATCCGCCCCATTGCTTGAGGGGCAAGCGCCCCCCACACCGTCGGCGAGAGATGTGAAAACGGTTTCACACCTGAAGAATTCTTCGCTCCGTTGGTAGCCCGAATAGACTGGCTCCTAATTCAGGAGTGAGCAGCAACAAAACGGCACGTAAATTGCACGCTCTGAACGAGAAGCCGTTTTAATCAGTTTGTGACAAACTGCTACAGCCAAAGAAAGCTGATCAAGGGTTCATGTCATCACTATCTCCTGCATTCGCTGAACAGAAAATTGAGAAATCGCTTTCGAGCAAGCTTTTGCTGACCGCTGTGCTTGCCCCTCTCCTTCTTGCCGGCGCAATGCAATTGGGAAAAGCTGCCAGAAGCGTGGCAGCGAGCGGTGACAATACCTACCCCGAAAGCGCTGTGGTGCAAACTGCCATTTGGGCCAAGACTAGCGGTCGAATTTATCCCTCCCTCGATAGCTCGCCCTACACGCCGGCACCTTATGGTCCGCTGTTCTACCTTGCGCTTACCGGGCTGGCAAAGCTGGGAAAGTTGAATTTTGATTCGCTGCTGGTGGCGGGAAGAGTCGTGTCACTCACGTTTTACATGCTGATCGTGATCGCTGCATATTTATGGGAGAGAAGGCACCTGCAAAGTACCCTGGCATTGCTGGCTCCCGCCCTCATCCTCGCCCAAGTGGACTTCGTGGATTGGATCGTCACGGTGCGGCCTGATCTTGGCGCGCTGACGCTTACCATGGGCGCTTTGATGCTGATTTCCAGCCAGCGGCCTTCGTGGAAAAAGATAGCTGTAGCAGGTTTGCTCTGCGGATTTTCCGGCGTGATCAAGCAGTCATACATTGCTCTGCCACTGGCTACTGTGTGGCTACTTTGGTCGCGCCGATTCAAATGGGCTTTCGTTTTTGTCGGAGCCACGGCCGTGGCTGGCGGGAGCGTGTTCGGGTTCTTAGCGCTAAAGCATGAGCCTTTTCTCAACGAAATGCTGCTTGCGCGCTATTCGCCTCTAAGTTTCACGGCTGCAGTGCAGCTTCTCAAAGCTGACATGGTGCAGTATCCCCTGCAAATGGTTGTGCTTGGTCTGGCACTGTTGGGGCTGCGCGATCTTCCAGCAGGCGGAGATTTCAATATTAGACGCTTCATGGCCCTGTATTTCGGACTGGCTTGGCTGATGGGCTTTTACACTGCCATGGCGCCGGGCGCGAGCACAAACGCGTTTCTGGAATCGTGGATTCTCTCTGCACTGCTGGCTCCGCTGGCTTTCGCCAGAGTAGCGAAGTATTGGCCGACCGTTCCTGTTGGAGTGAGAGGGCTTCTGCTGGTTTTGTGGCTCAGCATCGTTATTGTTACGCTTGATCGCTGGCGCGTAATCTTTACCGGTCCTCATGCCGGCATGCAGAAACTGGCGCAGCTTGCCAAGGGTCGACGCGTGCTTACGGACTTCCCGTACGTTGCAGCGCACTCGCTGCAACCGGAAATGCTCGATCCTTCAGTGAACCACTATCTCGAACTGGGAGGACACTGGTCCTCTCAACCTGTGCTCAATGAACTACGCACCGGTCGATTCGATTACGTGATCATCGGAGAGAGTAACGGCGCGCCGCGCAGTTGGAGAGGGCTTACGCTGTTCAGCGGCTCGATCCTGCGCGAAGTTGAGCAAGACTACCGGCCTTTGTGCCAGGCCGATCGCTTTATCATCTATGCACGTCCGGGAGCACAGTTTGATACAGAAAGCAACTTGGCGCTTTTAAAGGGATCTGGGTGTAAACAAATTTCCCGCTAAGCTAACCCGCATCGCCGGCCCAGGAATCCGAATACGCCAGCGCAGCGTGGGAGAATATCCGGCACACTGGAGAGAACTCGGGCCGGGCGACGCAGCGTGGCTATTTCCCAAACGACTCTCCACGCTCAAAATCAAAGTTCCAGCGGATTCCGGACGTAACCAACTGTCGCGGACCAAACAGGGTTGGCCCACCCGCCTGCGTGAGATAGCTGTACGTGCCATAGATGGACCAGGAGCGGGTCAGATGCCAATCTAGTTCACTCCATCCTGATTTTCCGTAGAGATGAGGGCCAACAGAATAGTTCTGGCGCACGTAGGCTCCGCCGATGATGGCATCAATGCGATGAAACAGACGCTGAGAATAAGAAAGGTCTACGCGGTCATTCAGCCCATCACTTATCTGGCCGGTAAATGTGTTGTCCCGCGAATAGGAGAGCGTAATTCCGGAGTGCCGAAAGCTCTTGTAAAGCGCGGCATTCGCCTGATATGTAACCTGCCTGGGCGAACTCTGGACTGTACCCACTTTTGCGGGAAAAAGAAGCGCCGGGCCGCCGCCTACACGCAGCAGCAGCGAAGGACGCAAGCGGCGTGAAAATCCAAACAGAACGCCGTGAAGCTGGGCACTCGAGTTGAAGCCGTTGAAGAACTGATGGTCGTATGAGTACTGGATGCCGATTTGGTTGTCAGTGCGCCAGGTATGAGTCCAGCCGATCTGGCCCGCGTAGTCCTGCTGTTCCGTCGCCAGAGCGATGGGATCTTGAAGCTGAGTATCGCTGTCTGCCGACAAGCGGATGTACTGCTGCCGCGCTGACATCTCAATGGTATCGTGAGCGCTCAATCGATGATCGACAGACACGCCAAATTGGTTATTGACCATGCGCCGTCCGGTGGAGAGAAAGGGGTTCTGCGTGGAGGTGCCAGTGGAGTAATCCGGACTGAATCCAACTTCGTTGAGCCTTCCGCGATCAGGAGAATACTGGAACTGATCGCTGACGTTGATGGCCCAGCGTGGCGTGAGATACCTGAAGGTGTGGAAATCCACCATGTGGCTGGAATAATCGAATTGCTGCGTCTGGTCTGACGCCCAGAACTGGGGGCGGTATTGCAGATTCAGGCTGGCGCGACTGCTCTTGAGCGAGTAAACGAGTAATCCCTGCACGGCTCCCGCTTGCGCCGAAAGTGGATTGTCTTTGAGGAAGAGATAATTGCTGTCATAAATCTGCATCAACTCAAAAGACATCACTGACAATCTCCCCCAATGCAGGGGTGAGCGCGTTTTCGAGAGGACCTGGCCGGTGGAAAGATTCACGGGCTGCCTTTCAAAAGACGCCGGCGGTACTTCCGTTGAGTCTGACTGCGTCGACACAGAAATATCCCCCGGCTTCTGGTTCTGCGCGGGCTGATCGACAGCAGCAGGATTCTTTGGTGTGTCCTCATCCACGGGCTGCTGCTGTTGCTGAGGTGCAGGAGTTGACGCGCTATTGTCATCTTGCGCCAGCGCGGCAGCAGAGGAAACAACTTGCAAAAAAGCAATGGACAAAAAAGCCGCCAGAAATGGTTTGAAACGTTTCATATCCCACCCTCACGCCAAATAAGCTCACGGAACGACGATGGTGTCCCCCGGGTGCAGCAAAATGTTTTCTTTGGGGTCCTTACCT
>DATFDA010000351.1:0-4100 GCA_035252525.1 Candidatus Angelobacter sp.
ATATTGAGATCGGGTGATCGGGTGATCGGAAAGCGGGGGCAAGGTTTGCCGCAGATGGAAGGCGAGCCGTGACAGGTTGACGTGGATGATGGCGGATTGAACGGGAACAAATTTGCCAGCGCGATCTTCTTGATGTGCCGCGCCTCAGGCGCTCTCAATTAATGAGAGGGTTTCGGCTCCCCCCCTGCCATAAAGGCCGGGGCTTCGACCCAAACATTGGACTTCCAGGAAACGCGAGGCTTTCATCAAAGCGCGATTGTTTGCGTACACCCGGGTTTCCCTCCAGAAAGGAGTCAACGGAGGGATAAGCTTGCGAGCTGCTGCGGAATGGGCAGCAGGTCTGCCGGGGGAACAAATGTGAGCAGCGCCTGGTGCGGCCTTAGTTTGGCGAAAAATGGTGGGGCGGAAAGGATTGGCGGCTGGCAACCCGCTCAATTTAAATGAGTTCTCATAATTTTAAGGTTTTTAACTGCTGGCAAGAGATATAGTAACTATGTAGTTCACATTTAAGGTGGTTTCGCGGTAAAATACCTTAAACGCAAGGGTTTTAGTTACCCTTCCGCAAATCAAGAATCACTGCGGCAGGGGCTCCGGAAAATTATAAGTTTGAGATAGCGGGAAGATCGGCAGCGTGGAAAGCAGTCGCCCCCTCGTCAAAAAAAGCTCTAAGGCCCTATAGGAAGTGTCAGTGACAGCCGTACCGCCGTTCAAAGAATCGTCTCGAGAGCTCATCATTGAAGTGGCCCGCGCTTTGGAGCCTTACTTCCCTGATATTACAAATAAATGGCGCGAAAGACTGGTGGCCGACTTTGGCTTTGATGGCCGCACTTTGGCCGCGCTGGAGCGCCTGACGCCCGCCGCCGGAGCAGTTTATTTTTTGCACGATGATTTTCCAGGCTTTGAAGAGAACCTGCAATATTTCGGTACCCGTCTTTCAAAGCTGCAGGTGGACACGCGGGCAGTGGCGCGATGCCTGGAGCTGTTCCAGCTCTCCTGCGATCCTTATCTTTCCGGGCTGTTTCCGGAGCGTGAAGCTGAGGCCAAGACGGCGTTGGAAGTGCTGTCGTCAGTTTCATTTGTGATCATTTCCGGCGCGTACTATGACGCCAAGACCCTGGAATCAAACGCGCTGCTCTCACTGCTGGATGCGGAACTGGCGGCCGACGATTTGAGCGTGCTGCTGCAAAAAGTAATGGAGATTACCACGCGCACCTTTCAGGCTTCCATGGGCGCCATTTTGCTGCGAGATCCGGAGAACAACGATCTTCGTCTGGCGAACGCAGTTGGGTTGGATGAGGTGGTCCCGGAAGATTTCAAAATAGCGGTTGGCCAGGGCTTTGCTGGAAATATTGCTTCCAGTGGCGAACCGGCAATGATGCTGGATACGAGCGGAGAAACATCCTTTTCTGCCAGCCTTCGCGCCAAAGCAAAATCACTGTGGGGCGTGCCGCTGAAGGCCGAAGGCGAGACCATTGGCGTTGTCACCATTGGCTTCCCCAAACCCTATGAATGGTTGCCGACGGAACGCGAGTTGATGCGTGCCATTGCTGATCGCGCTGCGCTGGCGATTGAACGCGCGCAGATGACGGAAGCGTTGCGCGAACGTGAACAGCGCATCGCGGAGCTGTCCGCGCATTTGCTGCGAGTGCAGGAAGAAGAGCGCAAGAGGATCAGCCGCGAGCTGCATGATGAAACCGGACAGGCGCTGATGGTGATTCGCCTGTATCTGGGAATGATGGAATCCGGCGGCGCAAAAAACCTTCGCGGAAAAATCAAAGAGACCGTGGAAGTGGTGGACCGCACGATTGAGGGAATCCGGAGAATTATTGGCAAGCTGTCTCCGCTGGTGCTACAAGAGCTTGGACTGGTAGCCGCGATCCGCAAAGAAGCGAAAGACCTGGCCAAAAACACGGGCGTGAAGACACGGGTGCTGTTTGCGGAAGATGTTGGAAGGCTGGCGCCGGGAACGGAACAGGCCATCTATCGCGTGGTGCAGGAAGCGCTGCACAACGTGGCCAAGCACGCGCAGGCAAAGAACGTGACCATTCAGGTGGCGCGTGGCGGCGACGCGGTGCATGTGCAGGTGGAAGATGATGGCGTCGGCATTCAGCCTTTGCGGGGGAACCCGCGTGACCGGTCGTTTGGGCTGGCCGGAATCAGGGAACGGATTGCAATGTTGGGCGGGGTCTCGCGCGTGATCTCGGCCAAGGGTAAGGGAACGCGTATTGAGATAACCGTGCCTGCGGGTGAAAGTCCGCAAGTGGATAGGCCGTTGGCGCATGCCGCGGCGCATCACGGGGCACGACCGAATTAAAGATTAAGAGGAACCTCCCCATGCCGAAGATTAAATGTTTGCTTGTTGATGACCACACGCTGTTTCGCCAGGGCGTACGCCGCCTGCTGGAAACTGAAAGCGATTTCGAGGTTGTGGGCGAATCTCCTGACGGCGGCGACGCCGTGGAGAAAGCCCGCGAACTGCGCCCGGATATCGTGCTGATGGACATCGGCATGCCGGGATTGTCGTCGTTTGAGGCGGCGCGACAGATCAAGAAGAATCGAGTCGAAACCAAGATTCTTTTTCTCACCATGTATGAGGACGAGGATTACCTGGTGCAGTGCCTGGAGGTAGGCGCGTCCGGCTATGTGCTGAAAGATACGCCGGCGCCGCAACTGCTGAGCGCTGTCCGCGACGTGTATAAGGGCGGGAAGTATCTGAGCTCGCAGGTGCTGGGAAAGCTGGTGGAGGATTTCAGGTCGCGCGTCCGCGATACCAGGATGCGCCCGCGCATTTCTACGCTCACTCCGCGTGAGCGCGAGATTCTTAAGCTGCTGGCGGAAGGAAATTCCGTCAAGGAGATTGCGGTGATCCTCGGCTTGAGCGTGAAAACGGTGGAAGCGCACAAATTCAACCTCATGCGCAAGCTTGACATTCACAACAAAGCTCAGCTTGTCACGTATGCGATTCAGAAAAAGATCATCAAAATTCCCGTTAACCAGTAGACGTTACCTCCTCACACAAAAGGCATCCACCCGGATGCCTTTTGCTGTCTCTCTGCGCTGTTGCAAATCGCCAAAATCCCTAAATCCAGCAGCTCTCGAATTCCCAAAGTCGGGCCAACCCGCTCTACATGAGGGCATCTAATCTCCGCATACGTACTGCTGCCGTTTTCTTGTTGCCCCGCTCATGCGGAAGAAAAAAAGGTGCGTAGCCATTTTGAGGGGCGCTCACTTCGTCACAAACAACCCAAAGGGAGACATGCATGAAGAGCTATGTAACCAAATTTGCCATGTTCATGGCGCTGAACTGCGGATTCGCGCTGGCCCAGTCAATGCCCCAGCAGAACCCGCAATCCTCGTCGCCGACCACGCCGTCAGCGTCGCAGCCTGCTCCGGACCAGACCCAGCCGGCGCAGCCCGACCAGAGCACCGATCAGGGCAAGAATCCCGCGAATCCGCCGGAGAGCATGCCCAAGAGCGATCAGGACAAGTCAGCCGATCAATCCAAGATGCCGCAGAGTGATGCCGCAGCTGCCGGCAGCAGCGATGTCCAGAGCCAGGTCCAACAGGCTCTGCAGCAGGACCCGAAACTCGCCAACGCCAACATCACCGTCAGCGTCAACGGCAAGAACCTTGAGTTGAACGGCACAGTTCCCAGCGGCGACGAAAAGAAAGCGGCTGAGAAGATTGCCAAGGACAAGGCCGGCAGCCTGAAAGTGAAAAACCACATCAAGGTAGCCAGCGCCAATGCTCCCGGACAGGACAAGAGCGCTAATCCAAAACCCTACTAACTGTTGAGTGATCTCACAAAAATGGCGGCCCACCTGGGCCGTCATTTATTTTGCGCTAATCATCCCGATGTACGGTAGCCGGTGAAAATGCCGGCATGCATACGGCAATATATTCCGTGGCTTCATCCGGCGTGGAGTACTGGATCCACTCTCCGGCATGTGCAATCACAGCCTGTCCAGCCTTCACATCGAACGATCCACTCTTGTGCATCACCCTGAGTCTTCCACGCAGAACGATCGTGTACTCTTCGAATTCCGGCGTCTGTCCCGGCTCCTGCCATCCCGCAGGACTCCGCATGTGGGCCACGCTCA